>JBAQHL010000758.1:0-1577 GCA_049288295.1 Desulfobaccales bacterium | reverse complement strand
GCCGGCCGGATGGATGAGCTGGTCAACGCCCTGTTTGCCAATATCCCTTCGGGGGTGGGCTCCCGGCGCAAGGATTTCAAGCTCAGCATGCCCACCTTGAAAGAGGTGCTGCGGTTAGGCGCCGCCTGGGCCGTGAAGCAGGGCTTCGGCGAGGCCTCCGATCTGGAGCACATTGAGGCCCATGGCAAGATTGAAGGGGCCGACCCGGACCTGGTGAGCCAGTTTGCCATGGACCGGGGCAAAGACCAGTTGGGGACGCTGGGGAGCGGCAACCATTTTGTGGAAATCGGGGTGGTCTCGGACATCTTTGATGAAAAGGTGGCCAGGGCCCTGGGCCTGTTCAAGGACCAGATTACCATCATTGTGCACACCGGTTCCCGGGGTCTGGGGCACCAGGTGTGTGACGACTATATCAAGGTGATGCTCAAGGCTACCGGGAAATATGGCATTGAGCTGCCGGACCGGCAGTTATGCTGCGCGCCCATCACCAGCCCGGAGGGGCAGCATTATCTGGCGGCCATGGCGGCGGGCGCCAATTTCGCGTTTGCCAACCGCCAGCTCATCACCCACTGGGTGCGGGAGTCCTTTGAACAGGTGCTGCAGATCGGCCCCCGGGACTTGGGGATGGAGCTGATTTACGACGTGGCTCATAACATTGCCAAGATCGAGACCCACAAGGTGAACGGCAAGTCCCGGAAGCTCTGCGTGCACCGGAAAGGCGCCACCAGGGCCTTTCCGCCGGGACACCCGGAGACGCCGGCGGCGTATAAGGAAACGGGCCAGCCGGTGCTGATCCCCGGGGACATGGGGCGCTATTCCTTTGTGCTGGTGGGGACGCAGACGGCCTTGGAGGAAACCTTCGGCAGCACCTGCCACGGCGCCGGCCGGGAGATGTCCCGGGGCCAGGCCACCAAGGTGGCCAGGGGGCGGGACATTGTGGGGGAGATGCTGAAGAAGGGGATTGTGGTGCGGGGCGCGGGCCGGGGCACCATCGCCGAGGAGATTTCCGAGGCTTACAAGGACGTGGAAAACGTGGTGAACGTGGCCCACGGCGCGGGGATTAGTAAGAAAGTAGCGAAGTTGAAGCCGTTGGGGGTTATAAAAGGGTAGTTAAAGGTCCAAAGTCCAAAGTAAAAGGTTAGAGAAGGACAGGCAATTAAGTGTAGCGCAAGCACTGCCCGCCAAATATGGTGCCCAAGCAGAGCTTGGGCCACAAGTGCGTTCCCAAGCGGGAGTTTGGGAACGAGAGAAAATGTAGCCGGATTGAGCTTGCGTTGTATTCTTAGGATAGTGGCCAGGCGCAGGCTGAAGCCTGCGGCTACAAAAGACGTCAAGAGAAGTCATCATGAAAGAGCTGGTCATTGATGATTTGGTGGCCAAGGTGAAGGCGATTAGTGAAGGGCCTCAAGGGGAATTGTTTGCCAAAATAGTTGAGAGCTTTTGGGAAAACCTGGAGCCGGAATATTTTAGCCCTGAAGATCTGGCTGATATTGATGAGGGTATGGAGGACATCAGGCAAGGCAGATATCTTGATCTGGAGGAATATCGACAAGGGAAGCGGCTTTGAAATACAGTAT
>JBAQHL010000757.1:0-4305 GCA_049288295.1 Desulfobaccales bacterium | reverse complement strand
GAAGTTGGTTGCGGCCAGCTTGGTGCGCACCATCTCCCATACCAACCGCCGCTATTTGACCGACCTGGTGCCGGCGGCCGCGGCCAAGATCGAGCATATCACCTACGGCGCGCCCCTGACCGCCTCGCCCCGGCAGCCCAGGGAAAGCGCCCCCCCGTATCAGCTTCTGGCCCTGGGACGCCTGGTGGAAAAAAAAGGCTTCCACGTGCTCCTGGCAGCCTGCCGGCATCTGACGGACTGGGGGGTGGATTTCCGCCTCACCCTGGCCGGGGACGGACCGGAGCGCCGCCGCCTCACGGGCCTGGTGCAGGAATATGGCCTGGGGGACAGGGTGAAATTCCTGGGGCACGTGCCCCACAACCAGGTCCCTGAGCTTTTCCATCGAGCGGACCAGTTCATCATGCCCTGTGTGGTGGCCCGCCATGGGGACCGGGACGGCCTCCCCAACGTTATCCTGGAGGCCCTGGCCTTCCAGGTGCCGGTGGTGGCTACGGATGTGAACGGCGTCAATGAAGCGGTGCTGCCGGGAAAAACCGGCTGGCTGGTGCCCCAGCAGGAGCCTTTGCTTTTGGCCCAGGCCATGGGGGAGGCCCTGGACCACCCCGGGGAAGCGCAGCGCCGGGCCGCCGCCGGGCGGGAACTGGTGCGGCGGGAGTTTGACTCCACCACCAATTACGCCCGGCTCAAGGCCTGTCTTGAACAAGCCGCTAAGCCCCCGACAACAGAATAAAACGGTCCATCTATCAGGATAACCGGGAGAAGACAAATCCCCCCTGCCCCCCTTTAAAAAAGGGGGGTTCAAAAAAATCAGTAACCAAGTCCCCCTTTGCCAAAGGGGGGCAGGGGTTGAATTAATAAGTATAACAAATAGTTACAATCTTTCTTTTTGATGACAACTTGATATTATTGATGTTTCGTGTTGGGAGGGGATAAGGGCAGGCAAGCGCTTACCCCCTCCCCTCCCCTCCAATCCCATAATTTCGCCGGTAGCACGGGCATCCTGCCCGTGCCTGGACGGGCTGGAAGCCTGTCCTACCATACTTAAGACAAAAAGGGGGGGATGGGTAAAAAGCCACCAATCCCTGGCCCTCTCCCTGCTAAAAAAAATTCCCTTTGCGGGAAAGGAAATAATCGAAAGACTTGTTAATGCCAACTTGCTATGAAGGACTTTATCTTGCCGGCATGGCCCTGACGCTCCTGGCCTTTTTCGGACTCGTGCGGGCGGGGAGCCGGGTCCTGGGACCCGAGGCGCGGGAGCGGGAAAAAGATCCCCCGGCACACTGGCCCAGCCTCGCCCTCATCGTTCCCGTGGCCGGGGCGCCGCCCGGTTTGGCGAAGCGCCTGCAGGCCCTGCTCCACCAGGACTATCCCGATTACCAGGTGATCTATGCCACCCGGGACCTGGATGATCCCGCTACCCGGGTCATCGCCGCCCTTATTTGGGGAGAGTCCCGGGGCCGTCTCGTGGTGGCCGGACCGGCCCGCACCTGCGGTCAGAAAAATCAGAATTTGCTGGCAGGGGTGCGGCTCGCCGGGGAAGCGCCGGAAATTTTAGCCTTCTGCGATGCCAACCAGGAGGCTCCCCCGGATTTCCTCCGGAAATTGGCGGCCCCGCTGGCCCGGGGGGAGGGGGTGGTGACCAGCGGCTACCACCACGCCATCCCCGGGGACCACCGCCTGGCCACCTGGGGGCGGGCGGTTTCGGTCTTGACCCTCTACCTCACCAAGGCCATACCCTGGCTCAACCAGCCCTGGGGCGGGGCCACTGCCATCCGCCGGGAAACCTTCGAGTCATTGGGTGTTGCCCAGCTCTGGGCCGAAACCGTGGTGGACGATGTTTCGCTTGCGGCCCGGCTGATTCTGGCCCGCATTCCCGTTTGTCTTTCCCGGGGGGTCGAGCTGGCCACCAAGGTTTCCGGAGAGACCCTGGCTTCCTGGGAAAGCTGGCTTTTCCGCCAGTGGATCTATCTCAAGTATTACCTCCCCGGCTCCTGGCTGGCCGCCGGGGCGCTCATGTATCTCCTCACCGCTTTCACCCTGATGAGTGCCACCCAACTGCTTTTGGCGCCCTGGGGCTGGGGCACGCCTTCATCAATGCTCATATCCCTGGCGTTTCTGGCTGCGCTCAGCGCCCTGGCCCTGGCCTTAAGAAGCCTCCACCCCGGCCCCCCGCCCTGGCCCCTGTGGCTGGCGGCTTTCCTGGCGTCCCTTGTCATGGCCAGTTGGGTGCATCTGAAGACCTGCCTCACCCAGAAAATTTCCTGGCGGGGCAAGGCCTACCAGGTGGATTGGCGGGGGCGGGTCTCGTCTGTCATTGAGTAGAGGTTGGGAAATCTGCGAAAAACCTTGCTGTCATCCTGAGCGAAGCGAAGGATCTTGTATTTTCAAATAGGTTTGAGATTCTTCGGTCGCTGCGCTCCCTCAGAATGACAGTTTTTTCAGCCTGCGTCTTTGCAGGTGAGGACACCTGTGCCACAGTTTGACAGCAATCAGGTATGACACGCGCTTTTTTCTGCCCTCTCCGCGAAATTTTCTTCACTTAAGGGGACCAGGGAAGCTTCGGCTTGATTTTTTCGGCCCAAATCCATGGCGGTTCACCGATTCTTGGTGACTTTTTCCAGGAATTTGTGGTAGTTTACAAAAAAGGTGATTCGTTGGCGATTTCCTCACCTGCTTTTCCGGCTCCGTTTTTGGCAAACCTGTCTTGGGTTAAGGTTGAGGTGGTCAACAGCATCGGGCCCAGGCGGCGGCTCCCAAGGAGAAAGCGCATGAAAACAAGAACTAAGGCCATACTGGGCATGCTGTTGCTGGCGGGGCTCCTGGCCTCCGGCTGCGCCACCCAGGGGGCCACAGGTTCCGCCACGGCTTCCGGCGCGGCGAGAGACCCCTTTTACAGCCCCTCCTGGTGGGGTATGGACCCGGTGTGCTCCCCGGGCTGCCCGCCGGCCATGTCCCCCGGCTGGTAGGGGTGACCCGGATGGCATTTCCCGGATAACCGCGGGAATTTTATGGACTTTAAAACTGCTTGACGTTGCAGTGCTAATCGGGCCTGTGAAGTTAAAGAAGATGGGAAAAGCACCAATTGAATATGTTGCAGGAGGATAGGGTATCATGAGAAAAATCTTAGCGGCAGTTCTCGTTGTGGCCATCGTGGTGCTGGGGGCGGGTCTGGCCAACGCCGCCAAGGAAGGCGAACCGGCCAAAGCCAAAGAACCCATCAAAATCGGGGCTTTCTTCGCGCTGTCCGGGCCGGCTGCGGCCATTGGCACCCCCACCAAACTGGTGGCCGAAATGGTGGTGGCCAAGATCAACAAGGAGGGGGGCATCAACGGCAGCCCCCTGGAGCTGGTCATCGGCGACACTGAAAGCGACGCGGCCAAGGCGGCCACCATTGCCAAAAAATTCATCCACCAGGACAAGGTGGCGGCCATCATCGGCCCCACCCGCACCGACAGCGGCATGGCCGCTAAAAAGATCGTGGAGGAGGCAGGGATGCCCACCTTCATGACCGTGGGCGGCGACCCGGTGATCATGGGCGGGGAAAAGTTCGGCTCCTTCAACTATGTCTTTAAATCCCCCCAGCGCTCCTCCACCGCAGTGAAGCGGTTGTTCTCCTATCTCAAGAGTAAGGAGATCAAGACTGTGGCCCTCCTCACCGCCACCGACGGCTTCGGCAAGGACGGCGCCCAGTGGCTCGAGAAGCTGGCCCCGGACTACGGCCTGGAGATCGTGGCCAAGGAATCCTTCGGCCCCAGCGACACCGACATGACCGCGCAGTTGACCAAAATTAAGAATGCCAAGCCCCAGGCCCTGGTGGTCTGGACCATCGGCCCGGCCGGGGCCATCGTCTCCAAAAACAAGGCCCAGTTGGGCATCGACATTCCTCTCTTCCAGTGCCACGGCCTGCCGGACCCCAAATATATCGAACTGGCGGGCAAGGCCGCAGAAGGGGACCGGATGCCCTCCACCAAGCTCATGGCGGTGAATGAACTGCCGGACAGCGACCCCCAGAAGGCGGTGATCAAAGAGTTCATCCGCCTTTACAGCGACGTCTATAAATATGATAAGCAGTTCCCCATCAACACCCACACGGGTTATGCCTGGGACGCCATCATGATCGTGGCCGACGCCATGAAAAAGGCGGGTACCGACCCGGCCAAGCTCAAGGAAGCCATCGAGCAGACCAAGGGCTACGTGGGCGTCTCCGGTGTTTACAACCTGACGCCGGAAGACCACAACGGCCTGGCTGAGGACTCCATGATCATGGTCCAGGTGAAAGACGGGAAATTCGTCATTGCCAAGTGA
>JBAQHL010000756.1:0-3494 GCA_049288295.1 Desulfobaccales bacterium | reverse complement strand
GCAGAAAAACCTTGACCACCTCAATGTCGTGGCCGGTGGCGTCCACCACGCACTTGGCCCGGATGGTGAGGGGATCCACATGCAAACCCGCAATGTCTACGGCGGTCCAGGAAAGCACCAGGCCGCAGACCCGGTTTTCCCGCACCATGACGTCTTCGGCGCTGATGCAGTTAAAGATGGTGGCCCCGGCCTTGACGGTTTGGGAGGCCAGGGTGGTTACCGCCTCGATGGCGTCGGCCGTGTAATAGCCCGGGTATGAGGGTTTCAGGCGCACGCCTATTTCTTCCAGGATGGGTCTGGCTTCTTCCTGAAAGACCAGCTCGTTGAACATCATGCCGCCGCCCCACATGCCGCCGCCGATGGAGAGTTTCCGTTCGAAAACCGCAACTTTCCAGCCCTGGCGGGCCAGCAGCCAGGCCGGGGTCAGGCCGGAGGGGCCGCCGCCGACGATGGCCACGTCCACATCCAGATTGGCCAATAATTTTTCGGTGTAGCGCTCGATAATAGCGCGAGTTATGAGAATTTCATCCAGCGCCATCTCTATCATACCTCCCTGCACAAGAATATCTTGAAAATACCTAACCCCCCTGTTTCTGTCAAGTGAGGTCCAGGTGAGGCAGGCTTGCTTTTCGGCCCATTCGAGATACATTAAATATATGACTGATCATGACCTCGATGTTTTTGGCCTGTTGACCAAAGTGAGAACAATCAAGCCTGTAATCCATCACCTCACCAACTGGGTGACCATTTATGACTGCGCCAACGTGGTCAAGGTCCTGGGGGCCTCCCCGGTCATGGCCCATGCGCCGGAGGAGGTGGCGGACATGGCGCAGTTGGCCGGGGCCCTGGTCTTAAATATCGGCACTCTCACCGTGCCCATGGTGGAGGCCATGAAAAAGGCGGCCACAAGCGCCAACGCCAAGGGCATCCCGGTGGTCCTGGACGTTTGCGGCGCCGGGGCTACGGCCCTGCGGGATCAAAAGAGCCTGGAGCTTCTTACGGAAGTGCGCATCGACATCATCAAGGGCAATGCCTCGGAGGTGGCCCGGGTGAGCGGGGAAGCAGTGCGCACCAAGGGGGTGGACGCGGCCGAGGTGGCCCTGGACCTCACCCAGGTGGCCAGATCCCTGGCTAAATCCCGCCAGGCCACGGTGGTGATCACCGGGGAAACCGATATCGTGGCGGACTCTGACCGGCTTTATTTGGTGAAAAACGGCCACCCTTTCATGGGGAGTGTCGTGGGCACCGGCTGCATGGCCGCGAGCCTCATCGGGACTTTCGCGGCGGTGTGCCCGGACCTGGCCAGGGCCGCGGCCGCGGCCCTGGTCACCTTTGGGGTGGCGGCCGAACTCGCCGCACCCCTGTCCCAGGGACCCGCCACCTTTAAGGAAAAGCTCTTTGACTGCTTGTACAATCTGGATGAATCGACCCTGAGGCGTTTGCAGCGGGTGGAAGTATGAAGGGCTACTATTTTATTACCGACGCGGTTCTCAGCCGGCGCGGGAACCTGAGCGACGTCAAAAGCGCCCTGGCCGCCGGGGTCAAGATAGTGCAGTACCGGGCCAAGGCAGTTGAGACCAGGCAGATGCTGGCCGAAGCCGGGGAGCTGAAAAAACTGTGCCGGGGCGCGCTTTTTTTGGTCAACGACCGGGTGGATGTGGCCCTGGCCGTGGGCGCCGACGGGGTGCACCTGGGGCAGGGCGATCTCCCCTATAAGAGCGCCCGCCGTCTGCTGGGGTCCGGAAAGATTATCGGCATTTCCGTGAGCAACCTGGAAGAAGCCCAGGCCGCCGCCAGCCAGGGGGCTGACTACGTGGGGGTTTCCCCCATCTTTTTCACCAGCACCAAGGCTGATGCCGGCCCGCCCACCGGTTTGACCCTTCTCAAAGAAATTAGAAATGAGGTGTCCCTGCCCGTTGTGGCCATCGGCGGCATTACCCTCACGAACGCCTCTGAAGTCATAGCAGCAGGGGCCGACATGATCTGCGCCATTTCTGAAGTGGTCAGCCGGCCCGACGTTCGAGGCGAAATCGCCAGGTTTCAGAAGCTATTTTCCGAGAAGCAGTGAGCGGTGAGCAGTTTGCAGGAGCATTCCCCTGCGTATAACGCCTTGGACCAAATTGCTATCAAACGACAGGGAATCATGAACCAGAGAATTTTTCAGGCCTTGGGGCTGATGCTGTTGTCTTTGATCGGCCTTGAGGGGGTGGGGGCGGCGCCGCATCCCGAGTCTTTTGACGCTGAACGCCAGGCCATGGTGGACCAGCAGCTTAAACCCCGGGGTATCTCTGAGCCGAGGGTTCTGGCGGCCATGGGCAAGGTCCCCCGACACCGGTTCGTGCCGGAGCATCTCACCCAGATGGCCTACGGGGATCATCCCCTCCCCATCGGCTCAGGCCAAACCATTTCCCAGCCCTACATCGTGGCCCTCATGTCCCAGTGGGCCGAAGTCAAGCCGGGAGACAAGGTCCTGGAGGTGGGCACCGGCTCCGGGTATCAGGCCGCCATTTTGGCCGAACTTACGGACCGGGTCTTCACCATCGAGCTGCTTCCCGAACTGGCTGAAACAGCCAGAAGCCGCCTGGGCGCCCTGGGATATGTCCGGATTCAGGGGCGCTCCGGCGACGGCTATCAGGGCTGGCCCGCACAAGCCCCGTTTGATGCCATCCTGGTCACGGCTACGGCTCCGGAGATACCCCCAGCCTTCAAGGAGCAGCTGCGGGAAGGGGGCCGCCTCGTTATTCCGGTGGGGCAGCAAGGGCGCGTGCAGCAACTCCTGCGCCTGCGCAAGGTCAAGGGCGAACTCCGGGAGGAGGAGCGGCTTGGGGTTCTTTTCGTGCCCCTGGTAAAACCTGGGGATGAGAAAAAATAGAAACTCTGTCCTGAAAAGTTCCTCAGGGGTGGCATAGGCTTTCCAGCCTGTGCGGATAATCGAGGCGGGCACGGAGGCCCGCCCTACCGACTTTTCATTCGTTGCGGTTGGGCCACCGGTCCATGAGGAGCTGTTCCGAAAAGAGTTCTCGTAGGGCGCGTCTTACGCGCCAAAATCGGTGCGTGAAACGCACCCTGCATTAATTTCCATGTCTTATAGCCCTTGCCAATAGTTTCATCCTCTTGTTCCCTCTCCCCCCGTTGGGTGGAGAGGGAATTTAAGGAAAGAATTTGTGGCAGACCCTATAACAAATCCCCCCTACCCTCCTTTAAAGAAGGGGAATTCAATAAATCAGCCAGCCCAAGTCCCCCTTTTCTAACGGGGGATTTAGGGAGATTTGTGCTGACAGGTCAGGAGGTTATAAATATTATTCGTTTGAACGCACCTTGGTAATAGCCATTTCCAGGGCCCGGATGAGTTGGGTGAGACACTGATTTACCGGGGTGGCGAGGCCGTGACTCTCACCCCGGGAGGCGACTTGGGCGTTTACGGCTTCAATTTCCGTGCGGCGGCCGGCCGCCACGTCCTGGAGCATGGAAGAGCGGTTTTTTGCCGTGGCGGT
>JBAQHL010000755.1:0-3660 GCA_049288295.1 Desulfobaccales bacterium | reverse complement strand
CCGTCCCTGGACACCCCGGTGTGCGACCTGGAAACCCGGCGCTTTAATGACGAGGCCGCCAACCTCGGGGCCGATATTGAAATGGTGACCGTGAGCATGGACCTGCCATTTGCCCAGAAACGCTGGTGCGGGGCCGCAGGGGTGAAGCGGGTCCGGACCTTGTCGGACCATCGGCAGGCCGCCTTTGGCCAGGCCTATGGCGTCCTCATTAAAGAGTTGCGCCTCCTGGCCCGGGCGGTTTTCATCTTCGACCGGCAGGGCACGGTGCAGTATGAACAACTGGTAAAAGAGGTGACCAGCGAACCGAATTACGAGGAGGTCCTGCAAGCCCTGGAGAAAATCGCCGGCTGAGTGGGGCTGGCGAGCTTTTAAGTCCACCTTTGCTAAAGAGAAATTTCGGGGATTATGAAGTGATTATATAATCCCCTCTGCCCTCCTTTAGAAAAGGGGGATGGTTCTTCCCTGTACAACTTTGATTGGCTTATGCAAAATAACGCTGATGATAAGGTTTGTAATTCACCAAAGCCCCGGCCGCTTGAGGCGCCGTGTCCAGGAAGAGGGGCTGGCAGCCCAGGCTACCGGGGCTTCTGGCCCCATATTCCTATCCCCCCAGAACCCCTGCCGCCAGGCACATTCTGCCTTAAGGCATAATTTTTTTTATGGAACCTCGAAGTCCCTTGAGTTTTTATATTTTGTTGCCGATTTAATCCACGAGCCATTCCGAGAAAGGGTAAGCGCCGCCGAATGGCACCAAAAGGATATTTTCCCTGGGGGTGCAATCATTGGACTCAGGAATCCTGGCGAGATTTGCAGGCACGAAAATTTTCCGCCCAGGAATACATCATGACAGAAGACTGGTTCGGGAAGCCAGTCGGGGGGACGGCGCACCAGTTTAGCCCTGTGGAACCTGAGTTTAGGAATAATAATCTTTATTATTAGACGGCAGACCGGTATAAGGTGTCTTCCTGTTCCCTCCCATCCCAGGCTTTTGAGGCGGCCTTTCGGCGGCTGGCGGAGAGCTATTGCGGGCTTGGCTGGATTGTGGCGCTTGCCCGGAGAGGGCCCCGGCTGCTCTATGTGAGCCCTGCCACTGAACCCTTTTGGAAGTGGGCCCAGGATACCATCCAGGAGGACGTCAGCAAACTTCTCGAAATCATGCACCCCGAGGATTCAGCCTTTCTGGGCAAGGTCTGGTCCAGGCTTCTTGCCGGGGACACGGTTTCCGGGGAGGTTAGGCTGGCAGGCCCCCAAGGAGAAGAGCACGCGGTGGCCTTCCAGGCTTTTTTCCTGGACCCGGAAAATTCTCCCCCCGGTTTGCTGGCCGGCTTTTGCCGGGAGCCGGCCCCCTGCCCCCTCAGCCGGCCGGCAGAGGCCACCCTGGCCTGGGAAGCAAGGGTAAACGCCGCGCTGGCTGAGCTTTCCCAGGCGGTCATCACTTCAGCGCCACCGGTAGACCTCTCCCGTCTGGTCCTGTTCAAGGCCAAGGAATTAACCGGCAGCGACCGGGGCTCGGTAGCCTATGTGGATTGCCGTTCCCGGGAACTGGTCTTTCCTGACTTGGGGGAAGAGGCCTCGGAAAGAGGCCAGTTCTCCGCCTGGCTTCAGGAAAGTCTGGTCTGCTCGGCCCGCTGGGCCCGCTGTCTGGCAGAGCGGCAGCCTCTTTTGATCAACGAGCCGCGTCCGCCTGCCCAACCACAGGAACGACCGGCCTCTCATCGCCGCTATCTTTGCGTCCCGGCGGTTTTCCAGGACAGGCTTCTGGGCCATATTTCCCTGGCCACAGAGCTTCGTGATTATGAAACCCGGGACCTTCTGGCCCTGGAGCGCCTGGCTTCTTTGTTTGCCGTGGCTCTGGAGCGCCAACAGGCCGAGGAGGCCCTGCGGGAAAAAGAAGAGCGGTTCCGCTCCCTGGTGGAGGCCATCAGCGACCTGGTCTGGGAAACCGACGCCGACGGCCGCCTCACCTTCATCAGCCCAAACGTGGCTGAACTGTTGGGGTACAGCCCCGAGGACGTCCTGGGGAAAACCTTTCTGGAACTGCTGCCCCCCGGCGAAAACGAGCGGGTGGGGGAGATGTTGAGCCCCATTCTGGAGGGAAAAAAACCCTACGTTTATGTGGGCAAGCTCAGCCTCCACAAATGCGGCAGGCGGGTGGTCCTCGAATCCAGCGCCGTCCCCATCCTTGATTCCCAGGGGGTGTTTCGGGGATACCGGGGCATTGACCGGGATATTACCGTGAGGCATCGGGCCGAAGCGGCGCTGCGGGAAAGCGAAGCCAAATACCGCCTCCTGGTGAGCAATATCCCGGCCGTGGTTTTTCGTGGGTATGCCGACTGGTCCGTGGAAGTCTTCGACGACAAAGTGGAGGAACTGACCGGTTATGCCAAGGAGGATTTCAACTCCGGCCGCCTGAAGTGGTCGGATCTCATCCTGCCTGAAGATTTTTCTGAAAGTCAGCGAATTTTTCGCCAGGCCTTGCAGACCACCGGGGCTTATGTGCGCCAGTACCGCATCCGCCATAAGCAGGGACATACTTTGTGGATTCAGGCCCGGGGACAAATAATTCAGGACAGAGCCAGCCGCATCGACCATGTCTACGGGGTGTTTTTCGATATCACCAAGCAGAAACAGGTGGAACAGGATCTGGCCGCGGAAAAGGAACGCCTGGGGGTCACCCTGCGCTCCATCGGCGAGGGGGTCATCGCCACCGACACGGAAGGGAAAGTGGTGCTCATGAACCAGGTGGCCGAAGCCCTCACCGGCTGGACCCAGGAGGAGGCCCGCCACCAGCCGGTGGGCAAGGTGCTGAGCTTGATTCATGAGATCACCCGGAAACCCTGCGACACCAGGGTGGAGCAAGTCATCCGCACCGGCAATGTGGTCTCACTCCCGGCCCACACCCTGCTCCAGGCCCGAGACGGGGCCGAGCGGATTCTGGCGGCCAGCGCCGCCCCTATCATTGATGAGGCCGGACAGGTCATCGGCGTGGTCCTGGTTTTCCAGGACATCACCCTCAAGCGCCAGACCGACGCTGAACTCCTGAAAATGGAAAAGCTCACCAGCCTCGGCATACTGGCCGGTGGCATCGCCCATGATTTTAACAACATCCTGACCGGAATCCTGGGCAACATTTCTCTGGCCCTGCTTTCCAGCGCCCAGCAGGGAGAGGTTTTCCGGCGGTTGTCTGAGGCCGAGCAGGCCACCCTCAGGGCCCGGGACCTGGTGCAGCAGCTTCTCACTTTTGCCAAGGGAGGCGCTCCCGTCAAAGAGGTGGCCTCCCTGGGGGAAATAATCAAGGACTCCGCCACCTTTGCCTGCCGGGGTTCCCAGGTGCGCTGCGACTTTACCTGGCCCCAAGGCTTGTGGCCCGCGGAAGTGGACCAAAGCCAGATCAGCCAGGTTATCCAAAATCTGGTCATTAACGCCATTCAGGCCATGCCCACCGGCGGGGCCATCGCCATCGGGGCTGAGAACATCACCTTGAGGGAAGATCAGGGCCTACCATTGCCGCCGGGGAAATATATAAAAATCGAGATCAAGGATCAGGGCATCGGCATTCCCCCTGATTATCTCCCCAAAATTTTCGACCCCTATTTTTCCACCAAGCAAAAAGGCAGCGGCCTGGGATTGGCCACCGCCTATTCCATTATAAAAAATCAT
>JBAQHL010000754.1:0-6093 GCA_049288295.1 Desulfobaccales bacterium | reverse complement strand
GTATAGGTGTTAATTTCTTCTATAACGGGACCGGTTTCCTGCAATAAACTGAGACGCTCCTGGACCAGTTGATCGGCCCGGGAGTTGAAGGCGTCACACAAGGTGAGGCCTCGGTTTACCAGGGTTTGCCGTTCCCCGGCCCCGGTAGGGTTATCGGCCAGGTCATGCCAGGCCGCAAAAAACTGCGATAGAAGATCATTCAGGCCACCCTCTTGGGTCTCGTTAAAAAACGTGGCTACTTGTTCCAAGGCTGAGGAGCGTGTCTGATATTCCGAGAAGAGTGAGGTTTTTTCATTCAGGCGGGCGGTAATAAAAGGATCAAAGGCCCGCTCAACCCCCTGGACTCTGACTCCTCTCCCCAAGGGGCCCCAGGGAGAGGGTTCCGGAAAGGCGGTGACATAATTGACCCGTTGGCGGGAATATCCCTCGGTGTTGACATTGGCTATGTTGTGGCCGGTGACCTCTACCCCCAACTGTTCGGCAATCAAGGCCCGGGCGGCGGTATCCAGTATGGCGGTGATGCCTGACATGGGATGGTTCCTATTTTCAAGGCTCTTTATTCGGCAATCCCTTAAGCCTGCCGGTAAAAATATGAGTTCGCCGGGGCGCTCTCCACCTTGCCGGCAGAGTGATAAATCCCCGGAGCGGCTGATTGCAAGTACCCGAAAAAGTCCTGGATTGTTTCCAGAGCCGCAACTATGAGGCGATGATTCCGGAACTGGGCGCCGGCTGCCTGGCGTTTCAGACGCTTAAAAACTTCATCTTCCTGCCCATCGGGGTTTGTTCTTTCCGCGATTTGTGAAAGGATTTGCTCCTTTCGGGCAGCACAAGCCAGGATGGCGTCTTCCTGGGAGGTGATCAGAGCCTGCCATTCATGTTCCAGGCACTCGAGCAATTCTTTATATAGTTGAATCTCAGGTGGTTGCGCCATTTTTTCCAGTATCTGAAAGGATTCCTGCATTACGTTCCTCCCGGTGAGGGTGAGAGTCGACTGAAGCCAGGTCCTGAAGGATTTTCTGGGCCAGGCCGAGGCCTCCGCCAGCCGCCAGGGAACGGGCCAATTGCTGATCGGCCAAGCTTAAATAACCCTGGAGCTTTTTCTGGGTGGGGCTCAAAGGTTCAACCATGGTGCGACGTTGCTGTTGTAACAGCTTTTCCAGAAAGACTGATTCAACTTCCACCGCGGCCTCTATGAGCCGGCGCTGTTCCTGCGAATTGTTAAACTCGGGAACGCCTTGCCTTTGACCGAGACTTAGCGGCTGAGGTTGCAGTTTTGACCTGGGAGTTCCTCGGCTGAGACCAGGTAACAGGTCGGTGGGGGAGGAGCTTGGGGATTCAGGGAGAGACTTGGAGGATTTTGAGCTTGAAATTCCAACCGGTTTATTGATCGGCTCAATATGCCAATTCTCCCCTTTATATAAGGCCGGCAAGTGCAAGCCATTTTTTGCCAGCATCTCCGAGGAAATCAGGCGGGCCTGGCTCGTATCCACATCCACTGCGAGCCCTTTGGGGTGCATGGCGTTGGGATGACCGGCCGGCAGGGCCAGGGTGGGCTTATTTCGGTGCGCTTGGGCCTGTTCGGCGTCAGTTCTTACCGTATCGGTCAGAACCAGAGGCTCCTGGTAGGTTTTAAAAAAATCTTTAGCCAATCTCTTAAGTTGGTTTTTGAACGTTCCCTGCAGTTTGTCGAATCTGCCGGTTTGATCGACAATGGCGCTTTTCGGTGTCACAGTTTGGGAGTTCATCAGGCCTTTTGGCACAAAGGGGTTTAATTTTGACGATATCATGACGATTGTCCCTAGATAATCTCCAGTTCCGCCTGCAGAGCTCCCGCAGCCTTGATGGCCTGCAGGATAGCGATGAGGTCCCGGGGGGTTACGCCGATGGCATTGAGGGCCTGTACCACCTGGCCTATGCTCACCCCCTCAGGCAGGACCATGAGGCGGCTTTCCCCTTCCTGAGTGGTGACTGTGCTGTCCGGCACCACGACGGTCTGACCCTGGGAGAAGGGCAGGGGTTGAGATATGCGAGGTCGTTCTTTGATCCTGACCATGAGGTTGCCATGGGCAATGGCCACGGTGGATAACCGGACGTTGCTTCCCATGACCACAGTGCCGTTTCTTTCATCGAGAACCACTTTAGCCACAGTGTCAGGAACAATTTCCAGGTTCTCCAGGGAAGCCAGCATGGGCACGACCTGGTCTTTATAATTCGGAGGCAACTTGACATTAATGTTGCCACCGTCCTGGGACAGGGCGTAGTTCCCATGCAGGGCCCGGTTGATAGCCGCCACCGTCCGTTGGGAGGTGGTAAAATCCGCATCATGGAGAGAGATGGTAAAGCTGTCTTTTTCCAGGAAGTTCATGGGAATTTCCCGCTCCACGGTGGCCCCGTTGGCGATGCGTCCCGCGGTGGGGTGATTTTTGGTGACGCCGCCGCCGGCTTCGCCGCTGGCGGCAAAGCCACCCACGGAAACCGGCCCCTGGCCCAGGGCATACACTTGGCCATCCACCCCCTTGAGGGGCGTCAACAACAGGGTCCCCCCCTGCAAGCTTTTGGCATCTCCCAGGGAGGATACCAGGATATCAATTTTGGAACCTACCCGAGCAAAGGGAGGAAGCAAGGCGGTTACTGCGACAGTGGCGATATTTTTGACTTTCACTTTGTCCCGGGAGACGTTTATGCCCAATTGGGACAGCATGTTAGCCAGTTCCTGGGTGCTGAAGTCCACATTGGTGCCGTCGCCAGTGCCGTTCAGGCCCACCACCAGGCCGTTGCCGATGAGCTGATTGGGTCTCACCCCTTTAAAGGTGGCGATATCCTTCAGGCGGATGGCCTGGACCGGCCGGACCAGAGGGCCCAGGAGCAGGATGAGGGCTGCCAGCAGGCACAAGGCCTGGCGGAACCAGCTCCGGCGCCGAAAGTTCTGAGAGAACAGGGAAGTGTGCCAAGCCATCTTCGCATCCACCAGATTAAAAGGGCCAGACGTGATCAAAAGCCCGCTGGAACCAGCCCACTTTTTGCTTGTCAGACACCACCCCAATCCCAGAGATCATCAACCTGGGTTCCGCCACCTTGGTGGAGGGGACAATGTTGTTCCGATCGATGTCCTGGGGCCGGACAATACCGGTGAGGGTCACCACTTCGGTTTCGTTATTGATGCGTAAATGTCGCTGACCCTGGATCATCAGATTCTGGTTGGGGAGCACCTGAATGACCCTGGTTGTCAGGTACGAGGTAAAACTGCTTTGGCGCTCAGTCTTGCCCTGTCCTTGCGAAACGTTGCCCACGGTGCCTTCCAGGGCCGTGTCCACATTTGCTTCCTTATCGGAAAAGGCCTTCATGGGCAGGCTGATGCCAAAGAGCGAATTAATGCCAACCTTGACACCGGAATCCCTGCTGGTGTTGGTATTGGCTATTTCGCTGGCCTTGGCCGTTTCCGTAATGCTGATGGTGACCAGGTCGCCTATGTTGGTGGCTCGGCTGTCCGCCACCAGGCCGTTTGCCTGACGGCCGGTCCACAAGGAGCCCTCCTGGGGCGGAGGAACTGCCGGCAGCGGCTGGGTGGCAATGGGAACCTCCGGGGCATATTTGGCCATGGTCGCCATCCCACAACCACTGAGGGCAAAGGCAATCAAACCGAGGAGCCCATAATGGACGAAATATTTTTTCATAGCTGCACCTTCACCGTCTTGGCGTCAACCACAAGTCCCTGAAATTCCTTTTTACTTTTGGGGTTGATCAGGCGAATGGTTTTTCCCGGGTGTCCCTGCTCCTGGGCCACACCCTTGGTGGCAATCTCCAGGCCACCCTGATCCAGGACAACGTTGACATTATCACCACGTTTAATTATGGGCTGGCTGCTCAGATGGCGTGTGGTGATTATCTCCTGGGGCCCGGCGCTCCTGGCCAGGATGCGACCCACGACCTGGTCCGGAGAGATATAAAAATCGTCGACATTTAACCCCGTCACCTCCCGGAGCACTACCTGGACGTCCTCAGGGCCAATCATGGTCTGAGCCCGCAGGGGCCGGGTGGCGCAGACCACCTGCCGTTTCAGCCGCACCACTCCGCTTACCCTCAGGCGTTTGAGGGGTTGCCCCTGGTGCAGGATGGCCATTTCCAGGGTGACATCGCCCAGGAACTTGTCGCTGCGGGGAGCCACGAACGAGAGGGTTACCTGGGGGTCAGGAATAACCACCGTCTCTTTTAGGGGAAAGACTTCGATATTCAGGTTGTTGGGAGGATAGGGACTATGTTCCTGGATATAGCGGCGAAACGCGGCCACCACCTCTTCCCCTTTTAGGGGAACTCCTGACTGCCGCACCTGGATAGCCGCAGGCCAGGAGGTCCCCTCGAATAAATACATGAGCCCCATCTGCTCCAGGCGGTACTTAAGAAATTCCTGGGTCAGGGTATACACCTCCCCCGGAGGGGGCGCCGACCAGATAGGAGCCGACCCGCATTTTTGGGACAAATCCGGGGGCAGTTCCGCCAGGGCAGACAGGGTGATATATTCCCCGGAGGCATCAGCCTGGCTTTTTACTGTGAGCGCGCCGTGAGCCTGATTCACCCCGAGGAGCAGTCCCGCCCCCACCAGCCATAAGATCCCTAACCGCAGGCGCCGCATGCTTGCCACCTCCTTAGGACTTCAGGTGGTAGGCCCTCTCCATCATGGCATCCGCCGTCTGGATGGCCTTGGAATTGAGTTCATAAGCCCGTTGAGCGATGATCATATTGACCATCTCCTCCACCACGTTGACATTGGAAACTTCAAGATAGCCCTGGGCCAGGGTGCCCACTCCGTCCAACCCCGGCTGGCCTTCGGCCGGGTCCCCGGAAGCCCCGGTGGGGAGGAAAAGATTGCGTCCCACGCTGCTCAACCCTGCCTGGTTGGGAAAGGTGTAGAGGGTGATTTGTCCCGTGGACAACTCGGCGTTATCCGGCCCGAAACAGGTAATTTTCCCGCTGGTGTCCACGGTAACGGAAACCGTCTGGGGAGGAATGCTGAATTCCGGTTGCACCCGGTCACCATTGGGGGTGGTGAGGAAACCGTCTTTGTCGATCTTGAAGGAGCCGGCCCGGGTGTAATACTCAATACTGTTGCTCATGACCTTGAAGAAGCCCTTCCCCTCTATGGACAGGTCCAGTTCATTTTCCGTGTGCACATATTGCCCCTGGGAAAAAATCTTGGAAATGCCCGCCGGCCGCACCCCCAAGCCCACCTGCTGGCCCACGGGCATCTGGCCGCCGCCGGGGAGTTCCCCCCCTGCCTGGCGCACGGTCTGGTAAACCAAGTCCTCGAAATCCCCCCGACTCTTTTTGAAACCGGTGGTGTTGACGTTGGCCAGATTGTTGGCGATGATGTCAAGGCGCAACTGCTGGGCTCCCATACCGGTGGCTGCGGAAAACATGCCTCGAAACATAAGGACAACCTCGTAAGGTTAGGTTTGCTGACCGATTTCCTCTACAACCTTGCGGTCGCTGGCCGAAAAAGTCTCCAACACCTTCAGGTAGGCCTCGTAGCGCCGATGAATGTCGATGAGGGACACCGACTCCGCCACCAGGTCCACGTTGCTTTCTTCTATGTTGCCCTGAAGCAGGCGGCTGCTTTGGGCCTCCATTTCTTCACCGGTCTGGGGCCCGGCGGTCAGGTAGTTCTGGCCCCTTGGCTGGAGATCCTGGGGGTTGGGAAAATCCACCACCAGGATTTGATCGCCCAAATTTTTGTCCAGGTGGACGCCCCCCTCGGCGTCAAAGCTGAAATCCTGGTCCAGGGCATTGAGGGAGATGGGGCCGTTTTTGCCCATGACCGTATAGCCCTCCTGGGTCACCAGTTGAAAATCGGGGGACAGGCGAAAATTGCCGTTGCGGGTGTAGCGTGTGCCATGAGGGGTCTGGACCTTAAAAAACCCCGATCCCTGGATAGCCAGATCAGTATCCTTGCCTGTCTCATGAATGCTGCCCTGGTTAAAATCCTTGCTGCGCACATCCACATATTTGGCGTTATCGGACCAGCCGGTCTGGGTGGTAGCCGCGGCACTGAGCTGCCATTGGTTCAGCAGCTCCCGCTTGAATCCCATGGTGCTGGAG
>JBAQHL010000753.1:0-6086 GCA_049288295.1 Desulfobaccales bacterium | reverse complement strand
TTGCTGAGGAAAGTAAGCTGCGGCTTGGGATAAGCCGCTAACGCCTGCTGCCTGGGCCTCTTTGCCGGCTCCAGGTTTTTCCCTGAATGGATGAACTGAGAGAGGAAGGGGCCTCAGGCCGCAAGCCCTTTCCCCTCTCCCAGCCGAGCCGCCCACCCGCTTTTTCCCTTGGGGGATCGGAGGCCTCAGGGTGATACACCACCTTTTTCCCTTTTCTCTCAGGCTGCTCATTGCCTTTCTGGCGGCCAAGTTTCTGACCCGCCATTTCGGCCTGGAAGGCATGGGCTATTGGCTCGGCCTGACCCTGGCCTGCGTGGCCAACGTCTATCTTTTCGACTATCTGGATTACCGGGGCCACAACCTTTTTCGCCTGCGTAACTCACCCCGCCGGGACGCCTCGCCTGCGGCCCCGGCGCCGCCCTCCTCCGAAACGCCTCCAGAAGTCTGAACTTTAAACCTCAGCGAAATCCCCTCATCAACCAAGATCTTTTTTTGATACCCCGATATACTGTAGAGCAGGCGCCTTCGCCGGCCAAATACCGCAGGGGCGACTGTCCTCCCTGATTTTCGTAGAAGTCAGTAATTGCCAGGCTTTCTTAAAGACCGCCGGCTTCTGTGAAATTTTTCACTTTACATTGCCGGAGTTTTGTCTATAAAGTAAGTTTAGGGGAAGTACCAGGCCAAAGTTTCCATATATCACTGTAATTATTAGTTAGTTGGGTTAAATAGGAATATCCTTGGCTCCTTGGCTTCCCCGGCAATTTTTCCTTGACACTGATTTTAAGGTTGTTATATCTTTCACAATTAATATGCGGCGACTGGCACCCCTCCTCTCTGCCAACAGTCCGGCCATTCTCAAGAAATGGCTGGATACGATGTTGGGCAGCTATTTTTCTGAGACGGCTCAGTTCCAGAAAAAGGAAAAAGATCCTTTTAGCAACCCGATGTTCCACCAACTATCCCGGGGAGTGGGGGATATCCTGGCGGTGCTTGTGGAAGACCAGGGGGTGGAGGAAGCCAACGCCGCGTTGGACGAAATTATCCGGGTCCTGGCCCTTCAGGACATCCCCCCTTCCCGAGCCCTGGCTTTTATCTTTTTTCTTAAGCAGGTGGTCAGGGAAGAACTGGCTGAGGCACTGAAGGACCCGACGCTGGCCCCCGAGATGATGGAGTTGGAGTCCCGCATCGACGGGCTGGCCCTCCTGGGTTTTGACGGTTACACGCAACGCCGGGAGAAGCTTTGTGAACTGAAGGTCAATGAGGTGAAAGCCCGGGTCAGCGGGCTTTTGCGGCGGGCGGGCATCGACATCGACAACCCCTGAGGCCGCAACCTCCGGCAACCAGGCGAACTTCAAATGAGGTGACCGTACATGACGGATTTCTTCAAACTGCATTTTTTCGTGCCGCTGGCAGCCGTTTTCGGTTTAATGGCGATTGCCTACTTCGGGGCACAGGCCAATTTGCAATGGGTCTTCGGGGTGGCCATCCCTTATCTGGCCATAGTCCTCTTCTTTGAAGGCCTGATTTACAAAATTTTCCAGTGGGTTCGCTCCCCGGTGCCTTTTCGCATCCCCACTACCTGCGCCCAGAATGTCTCCCTGCCCTGGATCAAAAGAACCATCCAGGACAAGCTGGACAACCCCACCAAATTTACCCAGGTGGTGGGCCGCATGTTCCTGGAGATTTTTGCGTTTCGCAGCCTTTTCCGCAATACCCGCACCGAACTCCAGAAAAAAGACGATTATGCTGAAGGCAAAAAGCTGGTGCACTGGTCCAACAAATTGCTGTGGTTGGGGGCCATTGCCTTCCATTACGCCTTCCTCCTGGTTTTCCTGAGGCATTTGCGCTTTTTTTCCGAACCCACCTGGGCCTTTGTCCAAAGCATCGAGAGAGTGGACGGCTTTGTGGAGTTTTACACCCCGGTGGTCTATCTCACGGATATTATCCTGCTGACCGCTCTGACGTATCTGTTGGCCCGGCGCCTGTACAATCCGGCCATGCGTTATATCTCCCTGGCTGCCGATTATTTTCCCCTGTTTCTCATCCTGGGCATCGGCTTTACCGGGTTTTTCATGCGTTATGTCTATCGCACCGACATCACTGCGGTGAAAGAGCTGGCCCTGGGGCTGGTGACCTTCCACCCGGTGGTCCCCGCGGGCCTCAGCCCCCTGTTTTATGTGCACTTCTTCCTGGTAAGCGTGCTCTTCGCTTACTTCCCCTTCAGCAAGCTGATGCACATGCCCGGGGTCTTTTTAAGTCCCACCCGGAACTTGGCCAATAACAACCGCCAGCGGGTCCACGTCAACCCCTGGAACTACCCGGTCAAGGTTCACACCTATATGGATCAGGAAAACGAATATCGCGAAGCTATGATTGAAGCCGGCATTCCGGTGGAGATTCCGCTGGCCGCGCCGGTGAAAGAGGAGAAGTAATGGCTAAGGTAAAGGTACCCAAACCTCAAGAGTTGGCTCAAGTCAATTACCAGCCCCCGGCCAAGGGCTGGATGGATGTCAAACCAGAGTTCCGGCCGGGCACCTATGTCAATGCCGCCCAACCCAAGTGGTTGGAGATGGTCAACTATCCTTACCCCCGGGCCTGGTCGGTAGCCGATGAGGACTGGAAGCTTCCGGAAAATTGGAAAGAGATCGTCCTCCAGCAGATGGGAGATCGTCTCAGCCGCTTCCGCAGTCTGAAACTCTTCTTTGACATCTGCGTGCGCTGCGGCGCTTGCGCCGACAAGTGTCATTTTTATCTCGGCACCGGCGACCCCAAAAATATGCCGGTAATGCGGGCGGAGCTCTTACGCTCCGTGTACAAACGCTACTTCAAGCCCGCCGGCAAAATGTTGGGTGCCTTGGCTGGAGCACGGGACCTCAATGAGGATGTCCTTAAGGAGTGGTTTTACTACCTCCACCAGTGCACTATGTGCCGCCGCTGCTCGGTTTTTTGCCCCTACGGCATCGACATGACCGAGATGACCCTCTTGGGCCGGGAAATGCTGGCCTCGGTGGGCATCAACATCGACTGGGCCATGGCCTCAGTGGGGAGCTGCTACACCAGAGGCAGCCACATCGGCGCCACTCCCCAGGCCTACAAGGATATGATTGACTTTCTGGCGGAGGAAAACGAGCGCATTACCGGCATCTCTACGCCGGTGACCTACAACCGCAAGGGGGCCGAGATCCTGTTCATCGTTCCTTCCGGTGACTACTTCGCCGATCCGGGCACTTACACGCTCATGGGCTACCTGCTGCTGTTCAAGTACCTCGACCTGGACTTCACCATGAGCACCTATGCCGCTGAGGGTGGCAATTTCGGCTGGTTTATCTCCCATGAGATGGGCAAGCGCCTCAACTTCAAGATGTATGAAGAGGCCAAGCGCCTGGGGGTCAAATGGATCCTGGGCGGGGAATGCGGCCACATGTGGCGGGTCTGCAACCAGTATATGGGCACTTTTTACGGTGAATCCCCAAGCTTTTTGGAGGTGCCCAAGTCCCCCATCACCGGCACGGTGTTCGAGAACGCCCGAGCCCACAAGATGGTGCATATCTCCGAGTTCACCGCCGATTTGATCCACAACAACAAGCTGAAGTTCGACGTGAGCCGGAACGAGCATATCAAGCTCACCTTCCATGATTCGTGCAACACCGCCCGGGCCATGGGCATCTTTGAAGAGCCCCGCTACATTATCAATAATGTCCTGCCCGAAGGTCATTTCTTCGAGATGCCGCCCAACACCATCCGGGAAAAGACCTTTTGCTGCGGCAGCAGCGCCGCCCTGAACGCCGACGAGTTCATGGAAACCAGGATGAAGGGCGGTTTTCCCCGGGCCAATGCCGTGAGGCACGTGGCGGATAAATATGGAGTGAACCATCTGGGCTGTATCTGCGCTCTGGACAGGGCCACGCTCCCTACCCTGATGAACTACTGGATCCCTGAAGTGGATGTCACCGGGATTACCGAACTGGTGGGCAACGCCCTGATCTTCCCTGATGAAATTGAGCGCACCACCGACCTGCGCGACCGGCCCCTGGTGGGTTTCGAGGAAGCGGAGGGTGAGGAGGAAGCGGACTAAATGGCTGACTACAAGAACGAATTCGGGTGGTTTGCCGAGCGCCCGCAGGTAGAGAAGAAGATCTACACCAAGTTTGGGGTCTTCATCGGGCTGGCCGTGTTTGTCATCCTGGCCACGTCCCCCCTGTGGCTGAATGCCGGGCGAGATGTGCCCCCTCCCAAGCCCAATCTCGACACCCCGGCCATCCAAAGTCTCGCCGAAAAAGATAGACAATGCGTTTTGCCCACTGAACAGATGCGGGCCTACCACATGCAGCTCTTGATTGACTGGCGGGATCAGGTGGTGCGCACCGGCAACCGGGTGTGGGTAAGCCCCAGCGGCAAAAAATTTGAGCCCAGCCTCACCAACACCTGCCTGGGATGCCATTCCAACAAGGCGGAATTTTGCGACCAGTGCCATAACTACATAGCGTTGACGCCGAACTGCTGGGGCTGCCATCTTGATAAACCACCCACCGCAGGAAAGATGGCGCAGGCGGAGGTGAAGTAATGGGTATTGATAGACGAGAATTCATTAGAATTGCTGGACTTTCCACCCTCTTCGGGCTGGGCGGCAAGGCAGCCTGGGAGCTCTTAAAGCCGGGCCAGCTGGAAGCGGCCATGGCGGCCGCCCCGGCAGCCCAGGCCGCCAAGCGCTGGGCCATGGTGATTGATATGCGCAAGCTGGATGACGCCACGGCCCAACGGTGCGTCGATGTTTGCCATAAGATCCACAACGTCCCCGATTTTGCCAAACCCATCAACCCCAAGGATGCCGTGACCCCGGAGGAACTGCTGCGCTGGGAGGTCAAGTGGATCTGGACCGACCCCTTCCATAACGCCTTCCCCGGTGAAGAAGCGCCGGTTATGGCGGAGCGGGTCCACCAGATGAGATTCCTCTTGCTCTGCAACCACTGCGACAACCCGCCCTGCGTCCGGGTGTGTCCCACCCAGGCCACGTTCAAACGGGCCGACGGGGTGGTCATGATGGACATGCACCGCTGCATCGGCTGTCGCTACTGCATGGCCGGTTGTCCTTTCTCAGCCCGGAGCTTTAATTGGCGGGATCCCCGACCCTTTATCAAGGAAACCTACCCCGATTATCCCACCCGGGAGCCGGGAATGGTGGAAAAGTGCGATTTCTGCGCCAAACGGCTGGCCAAGGGGGAATTGCCCGCCTGCGTGGTGGAAAGCAAGGGGGCCCTCATCTTCGGCAACCTGAACGAGGAAAAATCCCCGGTGCGGGAGGTCCTGAAGGCCAACTTCGCCATCCGCCGCAAAGTGCATCTTGGCACCAACCCGCAAGTTTACTATATCGTGTGAGGACGCTATGCTGGAAAATGCCTTAGTAGGAAGCAGAAGATATTATACGCTGCTGGGCGTGTTGCTGTTCTTCATACTGGTCGGGTCGTCCTTTTACCTGATGCAGTTGAAATACGGACTGGGGTACACCACCGGCCTCGGCCGGGATGTCTCCTGGGGCTTTTATATCGCTCAGCTCACCTACTTGGTCGGCGTGGCAGCCAGCGCCGTCATGGTGGTTCTCCCTTACTATCTCCATGATTACAAGGCCTTCGGCCGTATTACCATCCTGGGAGAATTTGTGGCGGTGCCGGCGGTCCTCATGTGTCTGATGTTCGTCATCGTGGACCTGGGGCGCCCGGACCGGCTCGCCAACATCATCAAATATCCCACCCCCAACTCCGTGCTTTTCTGGGATATGATCGTTCTGAACGTCTACCTGCTCCTGAACATCGTCATCGGTTGGGTGGTTCTGGAATCGGAGCGCAACGAAGTAAAACCGCCCAACTGGGTGAAGCCCCTGATCCTCCTGTCCATTCCCTGGGCGCCCAGCATTCACACCGTGACGGCATTCCTCTACGCGGGTCTCCCGGGCCGGGGCTTTTGGCTCACCGCCATCATGGCGCCCCGCTTCTTGTCGTCGGCTTTTGCCGCGGGCCCGTCCTTGCTGATCCTTTTGGCCCTTTTGGTGAGGAAATATACCAAGTTTGATCCGGGCAAGGAACAGATTC
>JBAQHL010000752.1:0-2149 GCA_049288295.1 Desulfobaccales bacterium | reverse complement strand
AAGCAAGTCTGTTCCGTGGCTTGGGACTTTCGTGCCGGGAGTGTTGGGGGTAATCCATTCGCCCCTGAGAGGAAAGTCTACGACAACTGGAAGAGGCATTTAGGAATCCATTTTTTGATGCCTAGAGGTCTGGCCGAAAAGCTCGCGCTTTTCGGGCATCGGTAGTACACTCCTCACCAACCCGTATCAGGAGTGAAAAATGCTTGGTAAACGTTCTCGCCAACGCGGCCTGTTCGAGGCTGATAACCAGTACCTGGACTTTGTGGGCCGGGACAGCTTCTACGGCTTCCTGGCCAGCCAGCGGGGGAAGCTGTTCCGGGATGAAGATTTTGCTGAAATCTACTCTCCGGACAACGGGCGGCCCAGCGTGGCACCCAGCTTGCTGGCCAATGCCCTGCTGTTGCAGGCGCATGACCGGGTCTCGGACGAAGAAGCCAAGGCGCGGGCGGACTACGATCTGAGATGGAAAGTAGCCCTGGGGATCGAAGTGGATGAGCGACCCTTTGCGAAGAGCACCTTGCAGCTGTTCCGCGCCCAACTGATCCTGAAAGAGAAGATGCGAGCGGTGTTCACCCGCAGTCTGGAATATGCCCAACAGACGGGGTATTTGAAAGCCCGGCGTCTGAGGGTGATCCTGGACACGACGGCCATCCTGGGTCGGGGAGCGGTGAAGGACACCTACAATCTGCTGGGGGATGGCATCCAACAGTTGTGCCGGGCGCTTGCGGCGGCTCAGGGGCAAGAGCTGGAAATCTGGGTGCAGGGGCATGGCTTCCAGGGCTACATCGGGTCGAGCCTGAAAGGGGAAGCCCAGGTGGACTGGGATGACGAGCAGGCGCGGGGGATCTTTTTGCAGGGGATCGTGACCGATGCCCAGCGCCTGATGGTTTTGGCGCAGGAAGGGCGTGCAACCCTGGCCAAGGATGGGCCTGAAAACCAGCAGATCGCCGCGGCCGGGCAGTTGTTGGGGCAACTGATCGACCAGGATGTGGAGTTGACCGGCGGGCAGGCCAAACTGAAGGAAGGCGTCAGCCGAGATCGGATCATTTCGGTACATGACCCCGAGATGCGGCACGGGCGCAAGAGCCATACCAAACGCTTTGACGGGCACAAAGCGGCGCTTGGGGTGGATGCTGAAAGCCAGTTGATCACGGCGGTGGACGTTTTGCCGGGCAATGCCACCGATGCCTCTCCCGCCCTGCCCTTGACCCAAGCCAGCGAGCAGAATACCGGGTTGGAGGTGGAAGAGACGGTAGGCGACTGCGCTTTTGGCGATGGCAGCACCCGCCAGGAATTTGCCGACGCCCAGCGCAAGCTGGTCGCCAAGGTGCCCATCCACGGACGCAAGGGTCAGATCCACAAGAGCCAGTTCCACATCGACCTGGAAGCCATGACCTG
Organism: Desulfobaccales bacterium; assembly: GCA_049288295.1. Taxonomy (GTDB): domain Bacteria; phylum Desulfobacterota; class Desulfobaccia; order Desulfobaccales; family 0-14-0-80-60-11; genus JBGSLA01. The sequence continues at coordinate 751 of JBAQHL010000752.1, read as the reverse complement.
CACCTGCCCGGCCGGACACACCACGGCCAGCCTGGTCCCGACCGGGTTTTGGTTGGACAGGGATGGGCGGAAGCAGCCCAAACGATCTTTTACCTTTCCGGTCGAAACCTGCGCCGTCTGTCCGCTGCGCCCACAGTGTATCCAGGCCAAAGCCAAGCGGGGCCGCACGGTCTTTCTCCATCCCCAGGAAGCCCTGTTGCAACAGGCGCGAGCCTTTCAGAACAGCCCGCAGTTCCAGCCTTATCGCTCCATGCGCCAGACCGCTGAGCATCGCCTGGCGCGACTGGTGCAGTTGGGCATCCGCCAGGCGCGTTACTTCGGCAGGCAGAAGACCTTGTTCCAGTTGTTGATGACCGCCACGGTGGCGAACCTGACCTTGATCGCCACAAAAACGGGGCAGATGAGTACAAAGAAAGGTCCGATTCTTTCTTTTTTTGCCTGGCCAGAAGTCCTGGGAAAGGTGCTTAGAGGTACAGGTGGCGGTTGGCAGCATCTGGTTGATCATTTCTGGCGGTTGTTGGCCGTACCGGATTCAAAAAGGCCGGTTTTCGGCTGAACTTCTAGGCCCTTGTGGCCGTCATTCTTAGCGTCAGCGCAGCTGATATCGAAGAAGCCTGCCCCTCTGGGCGCTCAATGACCCCATCCTGAAAATTCGCACCACCTGGATCAGGCATACCATCCCCAGCAGCCCCCACAAAGCCATCCACCACCATTCACCGCGGGTGAGCGCCGCGCCCACGCAGATCAACAC
>JBAQHL010000751.1:0-2601 GCA_049288295.1 Desulfobaccales bacterium | reverse complement strand
CTGGCCCAGGCCCAGGATGCCCCCCGCCATTTCTGGGGCTGCGCCTGCCGGGCCGGCATTTGGGAAGGTGTTTCCCTCACGGTGACCGCACCCGCCCTGGGAGCGCCTTACGCGGCCATGGTCCTGGAAAAGCTCATTGCCCTCGGGGCCAGACGCATCCTGGTGCTGGGCTGGTGCGGCTCTTTGTCGCCCCATGTTCACATCGGCGACCTGATCGTGCCCAGCCGCGCCATCCCCGGGGACGGCACCTCGCCCCATTATTGCCTGGGTTCCGGGGAAATCTCCCCCCATCCGCACCTCTACGACCTTATGAGGGCGACGCTCCGCAGTGCTGACGTTCCCTGGCATACCGGCCCGGTATGGTCCACTGACGCCTTTTACCGGGAGACCAAAAGCCTGGTGAAGTCCTGCCAGGAGCAGGGTGTTTTGGGCATCGACCTTGAACTGGCAGCTCTGTTGGCCGTGGGCCGGTTTCGTCAGGTTGCGGTGGCGGGGCTGCTGGTGGTCTCTGATGAACTTTTTTCTCTCAACTGGCAGCCGGCCCAGGGTTCCCAGCCCTTCCGCGCCGGTCGAAACGCGGCTTTGCGCCTGGCGCTGGATGTGGCAGCCGCGTCCCTGGGGGCCTGATGCCTGAAGGCGCACTCCTGGCTGTGGATGTGGGCGGAGGCACCCAGGACATCTTCCTCTGGGAGCCCGGACAAACCGTGGAAAACGCGGTAAAGCTGGTCCTGCCCGCCCCCACCCAGATTGTGGCCCGGCGCCTTCGCCGTCTCACCGCAGAAGGCCGGCCCATCTTTCTCACCGGCCGTCTCATGGGCGGGGGGCCCGTCACTGTGGCGGTGCGCCGGCACCTGGCCCAGGGCCTGCCGGTCTATGCTTCCCCCCAGGCCGTCCTGACCCTGCATGACAATATTGACATTATCACGGGTTGGGGAGTATCCTGCACAGAACAGCCTCCTGCTGAGGCAGTGCCCGTAGTCCTGGGGGACATTGATCTTGAGGCCCTCAAAACAGTGCTTGATGCCTTTGAGGTGCCCTTCCCCACCCACTTTGCGGTGGCGGTTCAGGATCACGGCTTCAGCCCTCAGGCCAGCAATCGGGAGTTCCGGTTTCAGCAATGGCGCGACATGCTGGCCCGGGGAGGGAATCTGTCGGACCTGGCCTTCCGGGAGCCGCCGGAATGGTTCACCCGCATGCGGGCTGTGGCCGAGGCCCTCCCCAATGCCCTGCTCATGGACACCTGCACTGCGGGGATGCGGGGGGCGCTCCTTGACCCTGAAGCCCGAAAACACCGGGACACGGGCCTCACCGTGGTCAATCTGGGGAACGCCCACACCTTTGCGGCCCTGATCCGGCAAGACCGGGTGTGGGGCATTTATGAGCATCACACGGGCCTGTTGACCCCGGACAAGCTGGCCCAGCATTTAAGCCGGTTTCAGGCCGGTGAACTCACGCACGAGGAAATTTTTTCCGATAACGGACACGGGTGCGCCATTCACCCGGATTATCTTGGGGAACGGCCCTTTGGCTTTACCGTCATTACCGGCCCCCGGCGGGCCTTGGCCAGAGGCTGGCCCGGGGTCTTTGCTGCGCCTCTGGGTGACATGATGCTCACCGGCTGCTTCGGCCTGGCGGATGCCTGGTTGGCCATGGAGCACAAACCCTGGCTCCTGGGGGAATCCTGAAACCATCATGTTGGCAAGGGAAGGCAACCTTATTTTTTTGCACCTCATGACTCTCTTTTAGCTAACCTGCGAAGGAGAAGGGCACATGGAAATCAGGTTTTGGGGCACCAGGGGCTCTATTCCCGCACCTGGACCATCCACCCTGGAGTTCGGCGGCAACACCACCTGCCTCGAAGTAGTGCTAAATTCAGGCAGGCGCATCGTCATCGACGGCGGCACCGGCATCCGCCTTTTGGGTGAGCACCTGAAAACCACGGTTTACACTGTCCGCATGCATCTGCTTTTGACACATAACCATTGGGACCACCTGTTGGGTTTGCCGTTTTTTTTCCCCATCTATCGTGAGGATTCGGAAATCCTCATAGACGGCTGGCCCCTGGCTTTCCAGGCCTTGAAAAGGGTGTTTGACGACCACATGGGAGACGGCTTTTTCCCGGTGGCTTTTGAGCAGTTAAAAGCCCATATCACTTTCGTGAACAAAGTCGCCCGGAGTCCTCTTATCCTGGAAGAGACGCAGATTGACGCCATACCCCTGAACCACCCCCAGGGTTGCCTGGGTTTTCGCTTCCAGGAGAATGGTCAAGCCATGGTTTTTTTTACGGACAACGAACTTGGCCTGGACGGAGGCTACCGTTTTCAGGATTTCGTCAAGTTCTGCAAAGGGGCAGACCTTTTGATTCACGATGCCCAGTATCTGCCCGAGGAGGTCTCGGCTCATCGCGGTTGGGGCCATTCCACCTATGAAGAGGCGGTGCAGTTGGCCCTGGAGGCCGAAGTCAAATCTCTGCTGCTGACCCATCATGATCCCGCCCGTACCGACGAACAGGTGCGCAAAATCGTCACCCGGGCCCGGCAGCTTGCCGACTCTTCCGGGAGCAGGTTAAACGTGGATGGCGCCCGGGAAGGCGGGGTCTGC
>JBAQHL010000750.1:0-2093 GCA_049288295.1 Desulfobaccales bacterium | reverse complement strand
AAAAGGGGGATACCGGTTTTGCAGGATTTTCAGGAGGCCCACCAAACAGCCCTGGAGATGCTTTCCCATGCGTAGTCTGGTGGCCTGGCGCCTGCTGCTTCACGATCGCTCCTCCACTGCCGGCTCCTTATTGGGGGTAGTGGCCATCGTCTTTCTGGTGTCGCAACAACTGTCCATTTATTTCGGGTTGTTGAACTACATGTCGGTGCTGGTGGACCATAGCGGCGCCGACGTCTGGGTGATGAGCTCAAGGGTCACCAATGTAGACGCCGGCGGTCTGGTTTCGGTGCGCTATTGGGATCGGCTGGCGGGACTGCCGGAAGTGGCCTGGGTGGAACCCCTACTGATCGGCACCGGCCTTTTTCGCAAGCAGGACGGGAGCTTTGAACAGGTGCGGGTGGTAGGTCTCCGGCAACCTCGGCTGGCTGGAGGTCCCTGGGCTTTTTTTCAGGGAGACCAACGCACCCTCCTGGATGCGGAAAACATCACGGTGGACCGACTTGATCTGGATAAATTAGGTGATCCGGAGATACAGTCCGTCTCAGAGATCGGCGGTCAGCGGGTGCGGGTCGGCGCTGTCAATCAAGGGGCCCGGGGGTTCCTGGGTACCCTGGTGTTCGGCAATATTCAAAAGGTGAGGGATATTGCCGGCACCCCGCCAGGCCGCTATTCCGCCCTTTTGGTGAAATTTAAACCCGGGGTGAATCAGGCCCTGGCGGTGCAACGCCTCCAGGCCCTGGTGCCGAATCTATCCGTGGTGACCTCCCCGGAGTTGTCCCGGATGACCAGGCAATATTATGAGGCCAACACCGGCATCGGCGGCAGTTTTGGGTTCTCCACCTCGGTGGCGGTCTTGGTGGGCGTGGTCATCATCATGCTGACCATGTATGCCAGCGTTCTGAACCGGGAGCGGGATTTTGCGGTGATGCGCGCTTTGGGGGCGCGACGATGGGATATCGTGGTCCTGGTGATCAGCCAGACCCTCATCATTTCCCTTTTCGGCATCCTCCTGGGGTTTTTTCTGCTGGCGTTATTTTTGAATCTGGTCCGCGGTTCCACCATCCCCAGTTACATGCCGGCCATGATTCCGCCTGTGCATGCCGGCCTGACGGTGCTGTGCAGCCTCTTGGGTTCCTTATTGGCTTTACGCAAGGCTCTGAAAGCCGAACCGGCTTCAGTTTTTCACTAAATCGGCGCCATGACCGCTTCTGACCCAGCCGTTCTCCACCTGAAAAACATCAGCCGGGATTTTTTTGACGGCCGCCAGCTTCGCCGGGTGTTGCAGCCCACGGACCTGAACATTCATGCCGGTGAACTCACCATCCTGGCCGGGCCTTCCGGTAGCGGCAAAACCACCTTGCTGTCCATCATGGGGATGGTGTTGCGCCCCTCGGAAGGCCGGATTATCTTGAAAGACCTGGATATCACGGAATACAATGACGAACAGGCCGCCACTTTGCGCCTGCAGGAATACGGCTATGTTTTCCAGCAGCCCCTGTTGATTGAAGGGTTGACCACGCAGGAGAACGTGCTCCTGGCTCTGGGCGTCCAGGGTGGGCGGGTGTCCGCGGACCTCCGGCAAAGGTCGGCGGAAATCCTGCAATCCCTGGGTTTGGGGGATGCCCTGCACCTGCAACCCCGTCTCCTGTCCGGCGGACAAAAACAGCGGGCCTCCATTGCCCGGGCCCTGATGAAGGACCCCTCCATCATTCTTTGCGACGAACCCACTTCATCTCTGGACGCCGAGAATGGCCAGGTGGTGCTGGATATTTTAAAACGCATTGCCGTGCAGGAGAACCGGGTGGTGGTGGTGGTCAGCCACGATGCCAGGGTGTTTCCTTACGGTGACCGCTTAATCAAACTGGAAAATGGCCAGGTGGTTTCCGACACCCGGGAGTCTTTACCGCCGCTGCCCACCCCTTTGTCATCATGAATTTGCGCAAGATTATTATCCTTCTCTCCGGTTTGCTGGTGTTGACCCTGGCAGTGGGTTACATCGCGCTCGCCCTGCGGCGCTCGGGGGCGCCCCCGGAGATCGGTTCGCCCCCCGCGTTGCCCGCCTCACCCCTGCGGTCTTATGGCGTTATTGAACC
>JBAQHL010000749.1:0-3402 GCA_049288295.1 Desulfobaccales bacterium | reverse complement strand
CAAAGGCGGGAGGCGCTCTCGCTTTCCCGCCCTACGTTTTCTCGGCAGTTCTGACGCCGGCGAGGGCGCCGGCGCTACATTTTCTAACATCCCTTTAAACTTTTCTCATGCCGGATGGCGGCCACGGGCCGCCCTAAAGCTCATAGCTTTTAGCTTAAGGCTTATAGCTTACAGCCTTCAGGTATACCTCTTCATCAGGTGCTGCATCAGGCTGTAGGCCACCACGTTGATGAGCAGAATGGAAATCATGAGTATGGCGGCGGTGCCGTAGGCATTGGGCATGGAGAGGCCTTCCCGGGCCAGGATATAAAAATGCACCGCCATGGTGCGGCCCGAATCAAACAGCGTCAGAGGCGTGCGCAAGGCAGCCCCGGCGGTAAAGAGGAGCACCGCGGTTTCCCCCAGGGACCGCCCCACGGAGAGCATGATGCCGGTGCTGATCCCCGGCAGGGCGCTGGGGAGCACAATGCGGGTGATGGTCTGCCATTTGCTCAGGCCCAGGGAATAACACACCAGGCGGTACTCCTGGGGTACGGCCTTGATGGCTTCTTCGCTCGTCCGGATGATGATGGGGAGGACCATGATGGCCAGGGTCAGCCCGCCCGACAGGATGGACCAGCCAAAGCCCAGTTTCATGACGAAGAGCACAAAACCGAAAAGACCCAGGATAATGGAGGGCACCCCGGCCAGACACTCGGCTCCGAAGCGGATAATGCGGGTGACCCAGCTCTCCCGGGTGTATTCCGTCAAGTAAATGGCGCTCCCCACGCCCAGAGGTGAGGCCAGCAGGATGGCCAAAAGGGTGACATAGGCGGTGGCCACGATGGTGGAGAAAATCCCGCCGCCCCGGCCCATATCCAGGGGGTCCTCCAGGAGAAAGGCCAGGGTTACCTGGGGGAGGCCCCTGATGGAAATATTGACGATGATGAAGATCAGGATGAACAGGGTCACGCCGGTAAGAACCCAGAGGAGGGTCTTCATCAGGAATTGGGACAACCTGGGGTCAAGGCGCATGGCTTATCTCCGGCGGGTAATGAGGGTGGCGCTGAGATTGAGGATCATGATGATGATGAAGAGCACAATGCCCGTGGCGAACAGGGCCTCCCGGTGGCGGCCCGAGGCATAGCCCAGTTCCAGGGCGATGTTGGCGGTGAGGGTTCGGGCCGGATCCAGGATGGAGGTGGGAATTTTCAAGGCGTTTCCTGCCACCATGATGACCGCCATGGTCTCCCCGATGGCCCGGCCCATGCCTAAAATGATGGCGGTGATGATGCCGCTGGACGCGGCGGGAAGCACCACCCGGCGAACCGTCTGCCAGTTGGTGGCCCCCAGAGCAATGGAGCCGTCCCGGTAAAGGTCCGGCACTGCGCTCAAGGCGTCGATGGAGATGCTGATCACCGTGGGGAGGATCATGATGCCCAGGATAACCGAGCCTGCCAGCACCGACAAGCCGGGGCCCCCCAGATAATCGCGGATCAGGGGCACCAGCCAGATCACCCCTAAAAAGCCGTACACCACCGAGGGAATGCCCGCCAACAGCTCCAGGGTGGGCTTCAGGATGGTTTTTACCCGCTGCGGGGAAAATTCCGCCAGGACAATGGCGCAGGCCAGTCCCAAGGGCACCCCCAGGACCAGGGCCCCCAGGGTGACGAAGATGGAGGAAATGATCATGGCAAAAATGCCGAAGTGGCCCCGGGTGGGCGCCCAGTGACTGGAAAACAGAAAATTTTTCAGGCCCGTGTGCGCAATCAGGGGCAGGCCTTCCATAAAAATAAACACGGTGATGACCAACAGGGAGCCGATGGAAGAGAGGGCCAGAAACAACAAAATCCGTTCGATGAAAAGTTCCTTCTTCAATCCTCCACCCCCACAAGCCCTTCACTTTCCAGCAAACTCTGACCCTTGGCGCTCAAGATGAAATTGACAAATTCCTGGCAGGGTCCGGGCTTAAGTTCCCGGGCCACCAGGAGAAAGCGCCGCACCAGCTTATAGGTATGGCTTTTGACGTTCTCTCGGGTGGGGTAAACGCCGTCCACGGCCAGGGCTTTGACCCGGGGGTCCACCAGACCCATGGAGATATAGCCGATGGCATAGGGGTCGTCGGCCACCAGTTCCCGAACCGAGCCGTTGGAGTCCTGCACCAGGGCAATGGGCGTGATTTCCGCGTTTTTTCCCATTACCAGTTCTTCGAAGGCGTTTCTGGTGCCCGAGCCTTCCTCCCGGGTGATGATATGAATGGGGTGGGGCGCAAGACCTAAATCCCCCCAATCGGTGATGTCTCCTGAAAAGATCTGCCGAATTTGACTGAGCTTGAGGTTATTCAACGGATTTTTTTTGTTGACAATTACCGCTATGCCGTCATAAGCGATGGGAATTTCATGCAAATCCTTTTCCTGCCCCGTAAGCTCCCGGGACGAGGCCCCCAGATCGGCGGCGCCCTGCTGGGCCGCAAAGATGCCGGCGCTGGACCCGCCCCCCTGGATGTCGATACGTATTCGGGGATGGGTGTGCATGTAGATTTCAGCTAATTTTTCCGTAAAGGGCTGGACCGAGGTGGACCCGGCGACACATATGGCCTTATCGGCCTTATCTTTTTGGCAACCCAGGAATATGGCCGATAAAGAGAGAAGCAACAGGAGGCCGAACCAGCGGGGCTCGGTGGCCAGGCGGCCTAAATGCAGAGAAAAATCAGATAGTTTTTTAAGAAGATATATGTTGATTTTCGACATATAGGGGCAAACAAAGCCTCCCAAACTCCTGATCTGCCTCTGACAAGGCGCGACTTACGGGGTGGAAGGACTCCGGATGATTATGGGGTTTTGGTTTTAGACCTAGCCAATGGTGCTGTTGGGTTAGGTGAGCATACCACATAACTGCCTCGGCGTGCCAGAAACCCGGGGAAATTTCCTCTTACTTTTTGTCTGTATTGGCGCCGACAGTGAGATCATTCCGGCAGGTTTGCCTGAACAAGTCTGGTAACCGGGAGAACAGGGGCCCTGCCTGTTCTTTCACAGGCTGGAAGCCTGTGCTACCGAAGGTTGGAAGGAAGCCCGGTCGGCCATACCGACACGGGCTGGAAGCCCGTGCTACTGCGTTCCGGCCGGTAGAACGGGCATCTTGCCTGTGCTTGGACAGGCTGGAAGCCCGTCCTACCGTGCTTTAGACAAGGGGTTGGGGGAGGGAGTTTGAGGGAGAAGGGAGGGGGCCACTTCCCTTTGGCCCCCTTCCAAGAGGTTTATCACGATCTTAGGCCAACAACTCCCTGGCCTGGCGCATGAGATCGGCGATGGCCAGCCCCTGGGGGCAAACCCGCTCGGCCTGGGTGTAATCCACTTTTACCAGCCGGTCCCGCACTTCCTCGGGCAGGCCCGCATAGGTTTCCCGGGCTATCCCCGTTTCGCC
>JBAQHL010000748.1:0-2306 GCA_049288295.1 Desulfobaccales bacterium | reverse complement strand
TGACGGTGGACGAGAAAGAGGTAATCCGGCGAGACTATTTTATCCATCGCAAGTCGATGCGGCAGATAGCCCGGGAGAGGCATCACAGCCGGAAGACGATTCGCAAGGCCATCTATGACCCTGGAGTGCCGGTCTACACCCGGAACAAGTCAAGGTCCAAGGTAGCCATCGGTCCTTTTGAAGCGGTCATCCAGCAGTGGTTGCAGGAAGACCGGCAGCGCCCCCCTAAGCAGCGGCATACCGCCAGGCGGGTTTTCCAGCGGCTGCAGGAAGAGTATGACTATCCGGGCTCGGAGCGCACCGTCCGGCGAGCGGTGAGTGCTCTGCGGGGCACCATTCCAGACAGCCACGTGCCCCAGACCTATGCCCCGGCGGATGGCGGGACCTTCGATTTCGGGGAGGCCCTGGTGAAGCTTGGGGGCCAGGAAACCAGGGTCCATTTGGGTTGCCTGCGTCTGGATTACTCCAGCCATTATTTTGTCTGTGCTTTGCCGTCGGAGAGGCAGGAAGCCCTGTTTGAGTGCCACCTGCGAGGCCTTCTCTATCTGGGCGGGGCGCCGGGGCGGATGCGCTATGACAACCTGAAGCCGGCGGTGCACAAGATCCTGCGGGGCAAGAACCGCCAGGAACAGGCTGCCTGGGTGGCCTTCCGGTCCCACTTTTTGTTCGAGAGTGAGTACGTCACCCCGGGCCGGGGGCAGGAGAAGGGCGGGGTAGAAAACCTGGTGGGCTATGTGCGCCGCAACTTTCTGGTGCCGCTGCCCGAGTTTGATGATTACGAAGCTCTCAACGCCTATCTGGTGGCCTGTTGTGACCGGGATGCCGGTGAGCGCCAACGTTTTGGCCGGACGGTGGCGGAGCTCTGGCGGGAAGAGCAGGGAAGTCTCAGGCCCCTGCCGGCGAGGCTGCCGGCCGCCTGTGTCTCCCGCTTGGCCAAGGTCAACCGGCGCCAGCAGGTGCGGTTTGCCGGGAACTGGTATTCGGTGCCGCCCCGGTATGTGGGCCAGGTGGTGACCGTCCGGGCCTATGTCTTCCGGGTGGAGGTAGCCTGGCAGGACAGGTGGTGGCCTCCCACAGCCGCAGCTACGGCCGGGAGGAAGAGGTCCTGGACCCGCACCACTACCTGCCGGTCTTGCTGAAGAAGCCCGGGGCCTTCGCTCGGGCGACACCGATCCTCAAGTGGCCACTGCCGCCGGTGTATGAGGCCTATCACCGGCAGTTGCGGGACCGCCGGGAAGGACAGGCCGGCACTCGGGAGTATATCCGGGTCCTGATGCTGCTCCGGGAACACCCCCTGCCGGCAGTCACGGCGGCGGTGGAACAGGCTGCGGCAACGGGAGTTTACAGTTACGAGGCGGTCAAGGAACTGCTCAACGGACAGCCGGAGCGCGCCTTTCGTCAGGCTCTGCTGCCGGTGTGGCCCAACCGGGTGGACCACTTCGACCGGCTGGTGCACGGTTAAGGAGGGGCTATGGAAAAGAGCCTGCTCCTTGAAGCTTACCTGAAACAGTTGCGGCTGCCAAAGGTCTGCCGGCATTACCAGGAGGTGGCCCGGCAGGCCGTGCAGGGAAACTTTTCCTACGAGGCTTTTCTGCTCGCCCTGGTGGAGTTGGAGGCCCAGCAGCGGGAGGAAAACGCCCACCAGAAGAGACTGCGGCTGGCCAAGTTCCCGGTGGTCAAGACCCTGGACCAGTTTGACTTCACCTGCGTGCCTTCCCTCAACAAGGCCAAGGTCCTGAGCCTGGCCCAGGGGGACTACCTGGACCGCCACGAGAACCTGATCCTCATGGGCAACAGCGGCACCGGCAAGACCCATCTGGCCACGGCTTTAGGGCTTATGGCCTGCCAGCAGGGCAAAAAAGTGCGGTTCCTGACGGCCGCTGCTCTGATCAACCAGCTGGCCGAGGCCCAGGCCAGCCTGCGGCTCTCACACCTGGAGAGAAGCCTGGCCCAGATGGATCTTTTAATCATCGACGAGGTCGGCTACGTGCCGTTCTCAGAGAAAGGGTCCCAACTCTTCTTCCAGGCGGTGGCCCAGAGCTACGAGCGGCAGTCCCTGATCGTCACCACCAACCTGGAGTTTTCCCAGTGGCCCCAGGTGTTCGGCAGTGAACAACTCACCGGGGCCCTCCTGGACCGGCTGACCCACCATGCACAGATCCTGGCTATGAACGGGGAAAGCTTCCGGTTCCGGGAGAGCATGAAAAACATGAGGTCCGAGGGGTGTGGATGATCCTCGGCAGATCCATGGTGCGGAGGCTCTGTCCTGCTCACCGGGGCGAGAGCCAGCCCGCCTTGCATAACGT
>JBAQHL010000747.1:0-1845 GCA_049288295.1 Desulfobaccales bacterium | reverse complement strand
AAATGCTGGATCTGCTGGAGCAGGACGGCGAGGCCGCGCCTCAGGCCCTGTATGCCCTGGGGGGCGATGTCCTCCGCTGGCTGCCCAACCGCTCCCGCACGGAAAAGCTCCTGAAAAAACTGAAATTCATCGTGGTGCAGGACGCCTTTCTCACCGACACCGCCAAGCTGGCCGACGTGGTGCTGCCCGTGGCGGTGCACGCCGAGCAGGAAGGCACCTACCTCAGCGGCGGCGGGCAGTTGGGTGTTCTGGCCCAGGCCCTGGCCGTGAACGGGGTGCGCCCCGACTGGCAGATTATCTGCGATCTGTCCACCCGGCTGGGCTTCCGCCTGTCCTACAGCAACCCGGCCAAGATCTTTGCCGAGCTGGCGGGCCTTATGCCGTCCTGGGCCGGGTTGGCCCCCAAGCTGGCCCTCCCCTGCCCTGCCGTGGAGGTCAGCCTCTCCGGGGAATTCCAGCCCTTTGACCTGGACATCAGCCTGCCGGGGCGTCGGCCCCTGGCCCTGATTATAGGCAAGTCCCTGCAGCATTCCGGCTCCTTCACCACTCATGCGCCGAGCGGCACCCTCCTGGTAACCCCGGGGGCAGCCCTCAGGCTTAATCCTGAAGATGCGGCCGGCCTGGAGCTTCAGGACGGCGATCAGGCCAAAGTCATTTCCTCCCACGGCGAGGTGACGGCACCGGTTAAATTGAGCCTCGACCTGCCGCCGGGGGTGGCATTTTTGCCCGAACATTTCGGAGAACCGGCGGCCAACGAGCTGACCCTGAACTCCAATCTGGTTCGGGTAACCATTCAAAAGGCATAAGACGATGAACCTGGTCATGTTAATCGTTCTCACGGCCTTGAAGATCACCCTGATTCTCGTGGTCTTCCTGACGGCTATTGCGTACACCGTGCTCCTGGAGCGGAAGGTCCTGGGGTTCATCCAGCTCCGCTACGGCCCCAACCGGGTAGGTCCCTGGGGCTTGCTGCAGCCCCTGGCAGACGCCATCAAGCTGCTCTTCAAAGAAGAATTTACGCCGCCGGGCGCGAACAAGGTCCTCTTTGTCCTGGCCCCCATCGTCACTGCGACCACCGCGTTTCTGCCCCTGGCGGTGATTCCTTTCGCCAAGGACATCCTGCCCGAAAAAATCACCATCTACGGGCAGCAGATCGACCTGACCGTGGCGGGCTTGAACCAGGGGTTCATCGCCGACATCAACGTGGGTCTCCTCTACGTCTTCGCCATGGGCTCCCTGGCGGTGTACGGCGCGGTGCTGGGCGGCTGGGCTTCCAACAACAAGTATTCCCTGTTGGGCGGCCTGCGTCTGTGCGCCCAGATGGTGAGCTATGAGCTGGCCCTGGGCCTCTCCGTCATCGGCGTGCTCATGTTTGCCGGCTCCCTGAGCCTGGTCTCCATCGTGGAAGCGCAAAAGTCCATGTGGTTCATCGTCTATCAGCCCCTGGGCTTCTTCCTGTTCCTCACCGCCGCCTTCGCCGAGTGCGCCCGCACCCCCTTTGACCTCATCGAGTGCGAAAATGAGCTGGTGGCGGGCTACCAGACGGAATATAGCTCCATGAAGTATGGCGTGTTCATGCTGGGGGAATACGCCCATATCATCGTGGCGTCCGCCATGTGCACCACCCTCTTTCTGGGCGGCTGGCAGGGACCCTTCCTGCCCCCCATCGCCTGGTTTGTCATCAAGACCTTCGCTGTGGTGTTTTTCTTCATCTGGGTGAGAGGCACGTTTCCCCGTCTGCGTTTTGACCAGCTCATGGCTTTGGGCTGGAAGGTGCTATTGCCCCTGGCGCTGGCGAACATCGTGATCACCGCCATGGTCATCCTGTTTTTGAAGGGGTAGTTC
>JBAQHL010000746.1:0-4064 GCA_049288295.1 Desulfobaccales bacterium | reverse complement strand
CCAAGGCCCCGGAGCAGCCCGCCGGACCCAAGCCCTATACCGGCAAGGTGGTTGACGCCGTCACCAAGGCGCCCATTGAGGGCGCGCCCGTCACCCTGGGCGATAAAATGGTGCGCACCAACAAGGAAGGGGTTTTCAGCATAGAAGGCGCCGGAGAAAAGCTCAGGCTGCGGGCCGTGGGCTATAACCGCCGGGATCTGCCCCTGACCGAATTGGGGGATGCCAATAAGGAGATAACCCTCCAACCACTCAAGGTGACGGGGCTTTACCTGTCGACCTACGGGGCGGCCAGCCCGAAAATTCGCGGCGCGGCCCTCGAAGTCCTGGAGCGCAACAATATGAACGCCCTGGTCATCGATGTCAAGGGGGACCGCGGCTTTGTGCCCTTCAAGGTGGACATCCCCCTGGCCGAGCAGGTGGGCGCCCAGAAAATCATCCTGAACAAGGATTACCCGGCTTTTATCAAGAGTCTGAAAGAAAAGAACCTCTACCTCATTGCCCGCATCGTTGTCTTTAAGGACGACCTCCTGGCCGGGGCCAAGCCGGAATGGACCGTCAAGACCAAGGGCGGCGGGACCTTCCGGGACCGGGAGCGCCTGCGCTGGACCGACCCCTTCCGCAAGGAGGTCTGGGACTATAACATCGCCATCGCCAAGGTCGCCGCGGAAATGGGGTTTGACGAAATTCAGTTTGATTATGTCCGGTGTCCCGACAACCGGGGGGTGTCCTTCTCGCAGCCGTCCACCCGGGACAGCCGCACCAAGGCCATCACCGGTTTTCTGGAGGCCGCCTACGAGGCCCTCAAGCCCTATAACGTCTTCGTGGCCGCGGACGTCTTCGGCTACGTCCCCTGGAACGAAGGGGACATCGACATCGGCCAGCAGATTGTGCCCCTCACCAAGGCTGTGGACTACGTTTCTTTAATGGTCTATCCTTCCGGGTATCACCTGGGCATCCCCAAATACCGCAACCCGGTCAAAAACCCTTACGAAATCGTGTATCAGACCCATACCAAGGCCGTGGAGCGCACCAAGGCCTCCCCCCTCCAATTCCGCCCGTGGCTCCAGGCTTTTCGGGATTACGCCTTCGGGGCCGGGGAATTTACCGAAGAAAGGATGCGCATTCAGATCAAGGCGTCTGACGATTTCGGGGCCAGCGGTTTTATGTTCTGGAATGCCGGCAACAAGTACCCCGCGGGTGTTTTTTATTCCGGCAACGGCAACAAGAAAAAAAGCCAGCCGGAAGCCGCGGGTCTTAAGCCCGCCCCGGCATCAGGTGAGACTAAAGAATCACCTCCCGCCAGCCAGGAGGGGAAAGCTCCCCCTGCTGAGCAGACGAGTAAGTAGCCGGAGCGCATATCTTTGGAGTTAAGGGGGATTTTTAATCTAGTTAACTTCGCCTGAGCTTATCGGCACATGAGGGTCACATGCCACGAGGGAGAGTTTTTCACGCTTTTTTGGTCGTCGTTTTATTGTTTTTGGTAGGATTTTTGCCCGCTTGTAAAGGGAGGCGGCCCCCCAAGCCGGTGGTGACCCCGCCGCCCACTACCGCGGAGCCCCAGCCGCCCGCCCTGGCCGAACCGGAAACACCGGGCCTCACCCTCAAAAAAGACGAGCGCTATGCCCGCATAGATAGCATCGCCCGTCAGGAAATTACCTCCGGGGGCTTTCCCGGTGCGGTCATCCTGGTGGGGAACCAGGGGAACATCGTCTACCGCAAGGCCTTCGGTTACCGCTCGGTGTCGCCCCAGCAGCAGCCCATGACGGAAAACACCATCTTTGACATCGCCTCCCTCACCAAGGTGGTGGCCACCACCACCGCGGTCATGCGCCTGGTGGACGCCAAGCTCATCAAACTTGACGACCCCGTGGGGAAATACCTGCCGGAGTTCAAATGCAACGGCAAAAGCAGCATCACCATCAAGCAGCTTTTGACCCACACCTCGGGGTTGCGGGCCGATGTCAACCCCAAGTGCTCATGGGCGGGCTCTGAGGGCGCAGTGGGGGCCATCTCCCAGGATCAGCCGGTGAGGCCGCCCGGAAGCTCATTTATTTACAGTGACGGCAACTTTATTATTTTGGCTGAGCTGGTTCACCGGGTCACCCGCACACCCTTCGATGTTTACTGCAAGGAAAAAATCTTCAAGCCCCTGGGCATGCGGCGCACCTCCTTCCGGCCGCCGGGAAGCTGGCAGGCCCTCATCGCACCCACTGACATCCAGGGGAACCGGCTGCGCTGGGGCGAGGTTTCGGACCCCACGGCCAACCGCATGGGCGGGGTGGCCGGCAACGCCGGAGTTTTTTCCACCGCCGACGACCTGGCCATCCTGGTGCAGATGATACTCAACGGGGGGGCAATACAGGGAAAACGCATCCTGAGCCCCCAGGCCGTGGCCGCCATGACCAAGCCCTACAACGTCTCAGGAAGTTTCGTGCAGCGGGGCCTGGGCTGGGATCTTATCTCACCGTACAGCAAAGAGCATAATGCGGCGTTCCCCCATGGCTCCTTCGGCCACACCGGCTACACCGGCACCTCCATGTGGGTTGACCCCCGCAGCAAAACCTTCCTCATCATCCTCACCAGCCGCCTGCATCCCGACGGCAGAGGCCAGGTGAAGCAGTTGCGGGCCCGGGTGGCTGGCGTAGTGGCCGACACTGCCAACCTGGGGCCGCCCGCCCGGGTGGCGGATTGGAGCCCGGAGGAAATTGCGGACGCGGGCTTCGGCGCCAGCGACACCCCCGCCCGGGTGCAGCCGGGCATCGAGGTGCTGGCCTCCTCTGACTATGCCCCTTTAAAAGGCAAGCGCCTCGGGGTGATCACCAACCACTCGGGGATTGATTCGGCCCGCCGATCCACCGTCGCCCTCCTGCGCCGGGCCCCCGGGGTTAAGGTGCAGGCCATTTTCAGCCCGGAACACGGCCTTTCCGGCAAGCTCGACGAAAAAGTGTCCTCCGGCCTGGATCCCCAGAGCGGACTGCCGGTTTACAGCCTGTACGGCGAAAATAAAAAACCCAGCCAGGAGACGCTCCGGGGGCTGGACGCCCTGGTTTACGACATCCAGGACGTGGGCGCCCGTTTTTACACCTACATCACCACCATGGCCTATGCCATGGAAGCCGCGGCCGCCAACGGCCTGGAGTTTTACGTGCTGGACCGGCCCAATCCCATCACCGCGGCCGTGGTGCAGGGGCCGGTGATGGACCGCTCCCTGAAATCCTTCATCGGCTATTATCCCCTGCCGGTGCGCTACGGCATGACTCCCGGGGAGGTGGCCCAACTGTACAACCGGGAAGCGGGGATTGGCGCCAAGCTGCAGGTGATTCCCATGAAAGGCTATCGCCGGGACGCCTGGTTCGACCAGACCAAGCTCCCCTGGGTCGACCCTTCCCCCAACCTCAGGAACCTGACCCAGTCCACCCTCTATTGCGGGGTGGGCATTGTGGAGTCCTGCAATGTCAGTGTGGGCCGGGGCACCCCCATGCCCTTTGAAGTCCTGGGCGCGCCCTGGATTTCCGGCTCCAGGCTGGCTGATTACCTGCAGAAGCGCAACATCCCCGGGGTCAAGATCGAGCCCGTGACCTTTGTTCCCACCTCCAACCGCTACTGCGGGCAAAGCTGCCAGGGGGTGCGCTTCAGTCTCACGGACCGTAATAATTTTGATGCGCCCCTGTTGGGGGTGGAACTGGCTTCGGCGTTGCACAGGCTCTATCCGGGGAAATTTCAATTCATCAACACCGCCAGCATGATCGGCTCCCGGGAAGTTGTGCAAGCCATTAAGGATGGCGATGACCCCCGGCAGATCAGCCGGAACTGGCAGGCCGGCCTGAACAGCTTTCTCCAGAAGCGCCAAAAATATCTGCTGTATTAATGGGGTTTTCGGTTTTCGGTTTTCTGCATAAATTATCTAAAGATAACAATAGTTTAAGTGCTTCATTTGTTTCGTTTCAATGGGGAATTATTATAAGGTATCTCGCCATCCATCCTAAGACCTAACCTACACCATATCCTATTCACGGTAGGACGGGCTTCCAGCCCGTCCAGGCACAGGTTGAAAACCTGTGCCA
>JBAQHL010000745.1:0-7866 GCA_049288295.1 Desulfobaccales bacterium | reverse complement strand
ACGTTCACCACCGCTTTTTCAGTTGAGTTTTGGGTCAAGTTGCAAACTATAAGCCATCCGAAAAGTCCACAGGCTTGAAAGACCTCAGCCAGTCATGTGGCTGGAACCCATAATAAAATGCCAAAATTTTCTAAAATATAATCCTTTTTTTCGATAATGCAAGGAGTCAGGACGTAAAGCAGAGCATCAGGATAAAGGGGCCTTGACCTCGGAAGGAACCAGATTTTTTCTTTTCCAATGGTAAACTGCGGGGAACAAAAAAAGCACCCCGCCTGTTATGTCCAGGCCCACATCCCACAAACTCCCCGTCCGGGAGGCAGATAAAAACTGGGAGCTCTCATCCGCCGCAGACACCGCCAGGCATAATCCCAGGGCCAGGAGGATATTGGCCTTGAGACGGTGGGGGTAGGAAGCCATCAAGGCCCGAAACCAGAGAACCGACAGCACCCCATAACAAAGGACATGCATTACCTTGCGAATGCGGAAGTGAAGGAGACCAAGGGCGTCCAAGTCCAGGGTGACTATCCAGGATATTACCCAATTGAAGAGACTATAGGTTTTCTGGCCTGCGCCCATATCCCCGGAGAGGCCCAAAATAATCAGGGCCCAAACAAGGGGAGGAGCCCAGTATCGCCAAAAGATGGAGTTAAACAGGGTTCCCAATACCTGGCCTTTTATGCGAAGTCGGCGCCAAAATGTGGGGTCATAATATCTGTCAAGCCGGCTTTAATCCAGGATAGCGGCCACAAAGGCCTCGGCGTCGAAGGGCTGTAAATCGTTCATGCCTTCTCCCACCCCCACGTATCGGATGGGAAGGCATGTTTCATGAGACACGGCCAGGGCCATGCCCCCTTTGGCCGTGCCGTCCAGCTTGGTGAGGACGATGCCGGTCACCCCCACGGCTTCATGAAAGAGGCGGGCCTGGCTCAGGGCATTCTGGCCGGTGGTGGCGTCCAGAATCAGCAAAATTTCATGGGGCGCGCCGGGCATTTTTTTCGTGGCGGTGCGGTGAATTTTCTTGAGTTCCTCCATGAGGTTCACCTTGGTGTGCAGGCGGCCGGCGGTGTCCACATACACCGTGTCCACCCCCCGGGCCAGGGCGGCCTCCAGGCCGTCAAAGACCACGGCCGCGGGGTCGGCGCCGGTTTTTTGCTTGACCACCTGGGCGCCCACCCTTTCCCCCCAGATCTCCAGTTGCTCCACCGCCGCGGCCCGGAAGGTGTCTGCCGCAATGAGCAGCGTCTGGCGGCCGAGGCGTTTTTCCCGGTGGGCCAGCTTGGCAATGGTGGTGGTTTTGCCCACGCCGTTTACCCCCACCATGAGGATCACCCAGGGTTTGGCCGTGCGCCAGGCCGGGGGGGGCCCGGTGAGAATCGCCACCATTTCCTGCCGCAGGGCCTCTTTGAGGCGGTCCGCGTCGGCCAACTCCCGGCGCTTGACCTTGTCCCGGATGACCTCCACCAAGCGCAGGGTGGTGTCCACCCCCAAATCCGCGGTGATGAGCATTTCCTCCAGCTCATCCAGGACGTCGGCATCCACTTGCCGGCGCCCCAGAAAAAGGCGCTCCAGGCCGCCGGCCAGGCTTTTGCGGGTGCGGACCAGGCGCTCCCGGAAGCGGCAAAACCGGCGCTTTTTGGCCTCCATGACCGCGGGATCATCCGCGGGCAGCTCATCCAGCAAATCGATGATTTCCTCATCATCTTCGAAATCTTCGAATGTGGGTCCGGGAGGGATTTCAACCGCCGACGGCTGGGGTTCCATAGCTGGTAGAGGCTCCGGAGCCGGCGGGGCTTCCAGAGGCGCCGCGGTTTCACTAATTGGCGGGGTCTCCTCCACCGGAGACCCTGTCTCCTCCGGGGGCATCTCCTTGCGGAACATGCGGCGGAAAAGGCCGGGGCCGGGGGATGGGGCCTGGGTGTCAGCCCCAGGAGAACCCTCCTCAGGTTCAGCCTCTGTCAGGACAGGTTCTGGAGAGACTGCCTCCCCGGCCGGGGCTGGTGCATCAGGGGCCGGCTCCTGGATAACCTGAGCTGGGAGAACCTCTTGTGCCTCCACCCGAAGGGCCTCCAGGGAAACATCCTGGGGGACCTGGGTTTCAGGTTCCAGGTCAGCAGATTGACGATCTTTTTTTTTGCGAAACCAGCGGCGCATGATGGATACCGTTTTTTGTTATAAGAAAATCAAAGTTCAGGGTCAAAATTAAGCTGTAGGTCGGGAAAGGGAAGCGCATCCCAACTTGGGGATTCCTCAAGTAGCAATTTTTGTAGCCGCGAGGCTCAAGCCTCGCGCTTGCACAGGCTGGAAAGCCTTTGCCACCGTTCGACAACAATTCGGTATGAGTTTCGAGATTCGACTGTAGGGTGCGTTTTACGCACCATGATGGCACGCGGGGACGCCCCCCCATTGTAGGGCATTTCCTACCGCTTATTTGGCGGGCAGTGCCCGCCCTACATCTCCTTGGCCTTGCAACCTAAAGCGAACGTCATTAAAAATGACAGCCTTGTTTTTCGCAGAGTCCTCATCTTGGCAACAGGTCCGGCAACATTATCATCGCGTAGAACACCCGGGGAAACAATGGCAGGCGCGAGCCTTGGCGCCGGGAACCGGAAAGGCAAAAAAGGGCGGGGAAGAAGCTAAGGATTACCTCCCTCGGTTCCTTCCCCGCAATTCCCTCTCGTGACAATAATCAAAAAATGGAAAAAGAAAACTTTCTTATCCCTGCATCCCGGGGCCGGCCTCCCGGACCCCCGGCTCCACCTGAGAGGCATACTCAGTAAAATTATTGGCAAATTTGGCGATGAGCTCCTGGGCCACCCGGTCGTAGGCCTCTTTGTCGCTCCAGGTGTTCCGGGGATGCAAAATTTCCTCGGGAACCCCGGGCACGCGGTCCGGCACAAACAGCCCGAAGGTGGCGTCCCGGTGGAAGGACATATCCCCCAGAACCCCGGTGAGAGCGGCCCTAAGCAAAGCCCGGGTGTGCCCGATGTCCATGCGGTGGCCCACCCCGAAACCTCCTCCGGTCCAACCGGTGTTCACCAGCCAGCAGGCCGCGTTGTGGCGCTGGACCTTTTCCCGGAAAAGGCGGGCATAAACCTCCGCGGGCAGGGCCATGAAGGGCGCGCCGAAGCAGGTGCTGAAGGTGGCGGAGGGCTCGTTGCCCATGCCCCGTTCGGTGCCCGCCACCTTGGCGGTGTAGCCGGAGAGGAAATGATAGGTGGCCTGCTCCGGCGTCAGCCGGGCGATGGGCGGCAAAACCCCGAAGGCATCGCAGGTCAGCATGAAAATGTTGCGGGGATGATCGCCCATGCCTTCGGCCACGATGTTTTGCAAATGGGTGATGGGGTAACCCGCCCGGGTGTTTTCCGTCAGGGAGTCGTCGTTCAGGTCCAGCCGCCTGGTTTCCAGATCAATGCCCACGTTTTCCAGGATGGTCCCGAAACGCCGGGTGCATTCGTAAATTTCCGGTTCCGCCTTGGGGTTCAGGCGGATGACCTTGGCATAGCAGCCGCCCTCAAAATTGAAGACGCCGCCGCTCCACCAGCCGTGCTCGTCGTCCCCGATGAGACGGCGCTCCGGGTCGGCGGACAGGGAGGTCTTGCCGGTTCCCGACAGCCCGAAAAAGATGGCTACGTCCCCCTTTTCCCCCATGTTGGCAGAGCAGTGCATGGAGAGGACTTCCTTTTGGGGAAGATAGTAGTTCAGGATGGTGAAGACCGATTTTTTGATTTCCCCGCCGTAGCTGGTCCCCCCGATGAGGATCAGGCGCTTGCCGAAATTAACAATGATGAAGGCTTCAGAGTTGGTGCCGTCCAATTCGGGCACGGCGTGGAAGTCGGGGGCGCTGATGATGGTGAACTGGGGCTGGTGTTTATGCAGCGCCTCTCTGTCCTTAATCTGGACGAACAGGTTGCGGGCGAACAGGTTTTGCCAGGCCTGGGTGGTAATGACCCGGATGGGGATGCGGTGTTGGGGGTCCGCGCCGGCGTAACAGTCCTGAACGAATATTTCCCGCCCCTGGAGGAAAGCCAGCAGCCGGGCGTGGAGAATGTCGAATTTTTCCGGGGCTATGGAGCAGTTCTGCTCTCCCCAGGCGATGTGATGAGCGCTGGTGGGCTCATACACGATAAATTTGTCCCTGGGGGAACGCCCGGTGTAGGCGCCCGTGCGCACCACCACCGGCCCCAAATGGGCAATGAGGCCTTCCTGGCGGGAGACGATCTTCTCGTAGAGGGCCGAGGTGGTGAGGTTCCAGTGCACTGCTGCCACGTTTCTGATGCCGTGCTGCTCTATGCTGTGAGACATGCCGGGTCCCTTCGGGTGGGAAATTTTAAATACGTATTCTATCCTAAAATGAGTAAAGTAAAAAGAAACTAATATTCAGGGAATCATTGATTCATACGGCGGGATATATTTCTTACCTTTGACCGCCTGACATGGTAACGTTACCACTTTAAGGTCCAGTTGCGGCAGGGAGGTCGGAGGAGTCCAGCAGTTAGACAAGATAATCATGGCTGCCTTATTTCAACAAACCATTACCGGCATGAACCTTAAAACCCTGGGGACCTCCCTGGGGCAAAACCAGGGGCGCCTGTATTGGCGCTACCTCCCCCGGCTGGCCTTTCTCTCCGCTCTGGCCGCGTTCAATTCGTATATGAGTTTTTTTGAAAAGGCCATGAACGGCGACCATATCGCCGGGGCCGAGTTGGCGGCGCCCCCCATTTTTATCCTGGGATACTGGCGCAGCGGCACCACCCACCTGCAAAATCTCCTAAGCCTCGACCCGGCCTTCACCTGCCCCACCGCCTACCAGGTCATGTTTCCGCATCATTTTGTTTACAGCCAACCCTGGGGTGTTAAGCTCTTTAACTATATTTCTCCCGGAAAGCGGCCCATGGACAATGTGGCCTTTTTCGGGAAAACCCCCCACGAAGAAGAGATGGCCTTGGCGGCGCTCTGCGGCGTCTCCCCTTATATGCGGGTCCTTTTTCCGGTAACGGCCAGCGACGGCTATTCCGCGGTGGACCCGGACCAACTGCCCCCGGGGGCCCTGACGGAATGGCAGGCAGCCTTCCGGCTTTTCATGAAGAAACTCAGTTTTTCCAAGGGAAAGCGCATTGTGCTCAAATCCCCCCCACACCTGGGGCGGGTGCGCATCCTGCTGGACATGTTTCCCGGCGCAAAATTTGTCCACATCACCCGCAACCCTTATGTGGTTTACCAGTCCTTTCAGAAAAACTGGCGCCGGGGGCACGCCCTTTCCCATCTGCAAAAGCCCGATCCCCGGGTCATTGATGAGGTCATCCTGGCCTGGTATAAGGAATTGTTTGCCCTGTTTGAGCGGGATCGGGGGCTGATCCCGCCGGGATACCTCTGTGAGCTGCGCTTTGAAGACCTGGAAAAATCACCAAGGCCCAGCCTGGAAAAAATCTACCAGGAACTGAACCTGCCGGACTTTGAGGGTTTCTGGGCCAAGGCCGCGGTTTACCTGGATGGGATTGCGGATTATAAGAAAAATACTTACACCCTGACGGATGAGGTCCGGGACAAGGTGAACCGGCACTGGGGATTTAACTTCGAGGGCTACGGTTATACCCTGCTGCCGCCCCTTGTTGGGGGAGGCTCCATGAGGGAGCTTTAAGAAATAGGACGGGTTTCCAGCCCGTCGGCACACGGGCAGGATGCCCGTGCTACCGGCTTAGGTGAGTGGATCGCGAGTTGGAGGGGAAGGAACCCCAGGCGTCCCGCCTGGGACAAAGGCAAGATGCCTGTGCTCCCGTTTGGGAGAGCCGTAGGGCGGGAAAGCGAAGCGCATCCCGCCTTCAGGCGTTCGGCCCAACCGGGGGGGCAGCGGGAGGAGGGGGCCGCAAGCCTCTGGGCCTTCCCAGAAAAGGGCGCGGCAGCGGCAGCCAACGACGAGGTTTCATGCAATCTTTATCACTCCAGGCCATCACCGGCATGAATTTCAGCACCCTGATGCGGGTGCTGCGGCGCAACCGGTTGCGGGTGCACTGGCGCTACCTTCCCAGGCTGGCGTATCTTTTGGCGCTGGGAGGCATGAATTCTTATATCGCCCGCCTGGAGATGGCCGCGGACGGGGAGGACATTGCCGCGGCCGAACTGGTGGACGCCCCCATTTTCATCCTGGGCTACTGGCGCAGCGGCACCACCCACCTCCACAATTTGTTGAACTGCGACCCGGCGTTCACCTGTCCCACTTCCTACCAGTCCATGAGCCCCCACCATTTTGTTTACAGCCAACCCTGGGGCTCTAAAATCTTTAATGCGCTGACCCCCGGCAAGCGCCCCATGGACAATGTGGCCATCAACGGCGCCACGCCCCATGAGGAGGAGATGGGCCTGGCCGGTTTGTGCGGCGTCTCCCCCTACATGCACGCCCTGTTCCCCGCCAGCGGCGACGGGGCCTACTCTGCGGTGGATCCCGCCAAACTCCCCCCCGGCGCTCTGGCCGATTGGCAGGCGGCCTTCCGGCTTTTCCTCAAAAAGCTGAGTTTTTCCAAGGGGAAGCGCATTGTGCTTAAATCCCCTCCCCACCTGGGGCGCATTCCGGTCCTGCTGGAGATGTTTCCTGGGGCCAAGTTCATTCACATCGTGCGCAACCCTTACGCGGTCTTTCTTTCCTCGCAAAAGCTCTGGCGCCGGGGCCTGTCCCATTCCCATCTCCAGAAAGCCGATCCCCAGGCCCTGGATGAACTAATCCTTTCCTGGTACACGGAACTTAATGGCCTTTTCGAAAGGGACCGGGAGCTGATCCCGGCCGGTTCCCTGTTTGAGTTGCGTTACGAGGATTTGGAGAAGGCCCCCCGGGAGTGTCTGGAAAATCTTTACCGGGAGTTGGGTCTGCCGGGCTTTGAGCGGTTTTGGCCGAGGGTGGCGGAATATCTTAAGGGGTTGGCAGGGTATAAAAAGAACCGGCACCGGCTGAGAGAGGAAGACCGGGACAAGGTGAGCCGGCGCTGGCACTTCACCTTTGCCCGGTATGACTACCCCCTGATCCTACCTTTGGGCCAGGGGGAGGATGTCGACTTCAGTTAACCGGGCTGAGCTCCCGCACCCGGACCTCCCGGGGTTGGGGAGTCTCCCGCCCATCATGAATGAGTTCTCTGACCTCCAAATAATCCAAAATCTTGGCCAGGCTGGCGTCAATATCCTCCTGTTCGGTGAGCACCAGGACATCCGGTGTCTCAGGCTCCTCATAGGGATCGGACACGCCGGTGAAGTTGGCGATTTTGCCGCTGCGGGCCTTGGCGTACAGGCCGCGGCTGTCGCGGGATTCGGCCACTTCCACCGGGCAGGAGCAAAAGACCTCGATGTAATTGGTTATTTTCCCCCGGTTGTGGGCCCGGGTTTCGGCATAGGGGGTGATGGCCGCCACAATGCAGATCACGCCCTTGTCGTTCATGCTCTGGGCCAGGGAGCCCAACCTGCGCCCATGGAGGTCCCGGTCCTCCTTGCTGAAACTTAAGGGGCGGGGGAGTTGAGCCCGGATGGCGTCCCCATCCATGAGATGCACCTGTTGAGGGTGGCATTCTTTGAGAAAATTATAGAGACGGCGGGACAGCGTGGTCTTGCCTGAGCACGGCAAGCCGGTAAACCAGACGGTAAAACTCATGCGTGTCTTTCTCACCTTTCTTCTGGCCGAAATTCCCAGCCGGTTTGATTCACAAATGAAGTTACCATATTGGGGGCCTGGTTGACAAGCCCGGGGTGACAATAAGCCAGGGAACCTGCCGATAAAGACATCTGTCCTGAAAAGTTCATAGTTCAAGGTTCAAAGAAAATGTAGGGTGCGCACTGCGCACCGAGATGGCGGGCACGGAGGCCCGCCCTACATTTACTCTGTTACGC
>JBAQHL010000744.1:0-2348 GCA_049288295.1 Desulfobaccales bacterium | reverse complement strand
CCCGGTAGCGCGGGCTTTCGGCCCGTGGGAACCCCTCTCCCCCACATTGTCTTAATTATATAAAAAATCCCACAACATACCGCAGGGCCAGGGCACTGATAATTATGCCCAGGCCGATGCGGATGGCCGCGCCGGGTAAAAACCGTTGTAGGCGAGCGCCGAGGTACATGCCGGCAAACCCTCCCAGGCCGAAGAGCACTCCCAGGGCAATGTCCGGAATCATGGCTTGGTCAGGATAAAAGGGAGCCATGCTGTAGTAAATGCCCACGCCTGCCACGGACGTGACCAGGGTGCCCAAAAGTGCGGCCCCGGCAATGGTGTAAATGGGAAGCTGAAAGATGGCGGCCAGAAAGGGGGCAATGATGGCGCCGCCGCCTATGCCGTAGGTGCCGCCGATGAGACCCACCACCAGGGAAAGAGCCAACAGGGCCGGGACGCTGAAAGAAAAGGTCTCCCCCAGGAAATTGTAGGATACCCGGCGCCAACTCCAATGGGCCGTCCGCACCCGGGCGGCCTCGGGCAGGGCGCGGCCTGTGGTATGGCCGGATTCCCTCAAAACTGCGGCCAGGCGCTTCTGAACCTTGGCCTCGAATTCCTGGATCATGGCCTTCTTGCGTCTGGCCCCGGGGGTCAGGTCATAGATCAGGCGGCCGCCGATGTAAAGGAGGACGCACCCCACAAAGAACTTGAAATGTCTCGGGTCCGGGAGCCACTTGACCCGAATGAGGGCGCCGAAAAAAAGACCTGGCAAGGTCCCCAGAATGGTCACCCAGGCCAGCGGCCAATTCAGGCGGCCCTCCCGGATGTACCGGTAGACGCCGCTGGGAATGGCCACGATGTTGAAGACCAGGTTGGTAGGGCTCACCGCCGGGGTGGTGAAATTGAGGAAGCTGACCTGAAAAGGCAGGAGCAGAAAGGCCCCGGAAACCCCGCCCATAGAGGTGAAGGTGGATACAACCAGGGCCACCAGCACGGGGAGGAGGAGATAGGTCTCCACCCCGGAGACGAGGAATTTTTGGGGTGAAACAAGGAGATCGGCCAATCCGGAGAAAAAGTCAGCGGCCATTGCTTACCAAAATTTTTGTGAAAATTTTCTTAACAATGGGATGAATTGTCAAGATGAGAGGGAATTATTTAGAATAAAAATAAGACCTTAATTCTTCAGGGTCGATATACCGACAAGCTTGCCGGAAAATGGCTCGACAGGTGCCCGGATCAAGATCTGGGTGGTTGGGTATGGTGAGGGTCTGCCGTTCCTTGAGCCAGACACGCCTGAGCTTGATATGACTGCCTCGGGTGGAAAGCACCGCGAAGCCGAGATTTTCGAAGATGGCGATAAGATTTTTGCCACTCAGGCGCTTAAGCCGTGGCACGGAGGGGTTCGATTTCGAAAGTGATTAAAATGGTGGGATGGTTAACCAACCCCAATTCCTGTAAATTCTCTCCTTCCAAGTGAAGGCTCACCGCTTCCTGTAAATTGCGGGTAACCGCGTCCAGGGTGGGTCCTTGGGTTACCACCGGTATCTCCAGGCATTCTGCGACAAACCCGAATTCCTCCCCGGGGCGGATTACTGCTTTAATGGTGTGCTGTAATCTCATCAGATAGGCTCCATTCGTATGATACCACGAAAAAGAACTGAGGCCAAGGCACATGTTACCGGCGTACGGGTTTCAAGAAAAAAGCGGGACGAAAAGGTCGATTCCGGCTCCCAGAGATGAATATGTTACGGACGGCTTTTCAGGTAAGCGTCATCTGCCAGCTTTCTTGCTTCAGCGAAAGCATTGGGGGTTCTGGCATCTACATTAAAATCGATGTGGTTGTACCCTGTCAGGCCTTTGACAATAATTGCTTCGCCGATTTTATATTTATCCTGGTAGGGATTTTCTCCGGTATCCTGAACTTCTTTGTTATAGCGGGAAACTTTTATGATCACCGCAAACGGTTTGCCATCGGCGAGGCGCCACTCAACTTTGCTATCTCCTTTATCACTAAAATCGACATGTTCAGCAGTGACATGGATAGTATTATCATCGTTACCTTTGGTTTTAACAGCGATATGCGAGGCAAAGGCGCTGTAATAGATATAAATATAGTATTGACCATAGCCTTTGCATTTGAGGGGCATGTCCTGACCCTCGCCCACAGATTTCAAGGCGTCCCGGCAGTCGGTACTGAGGTTGGTGAAGGCGCTGGAAAATTTCGGTTGAGCCGCGACACTCTGCGCTTCAAAGGGAAACGAAGAAAGAACGCCCAAAAGCAAAGCAGTAAGGAAAGCCAGACTCAGGTATCTCGGCATGGTTGATCTCCTTGTCCAGAAATGGAGAAGGGGGGAGGGCTTTGGCGCTTC
>JBAQHL010000743.1:0-1909 GCA_049288295.1 Desulfobaccales bacterium | reverse complement strand
GTCCCGGACCCCGTATTTGGCCTGATAGGTGAAATCCCCGTGTCCGGGGCGGAAAAATTCCTTGATATCCGCGTAGTCCTGACTGCGCACGTCCCGGTTGTAAATGATAAGGCTGATGGGGGTGCCGGTGGTCAACCCCTCAAACACCCCGGCCAGTATTTCCACCTGGTCCGGTTCCCGGCGGGAGGTGGCATGGGCCTGGTGGCCGGGACGACGCCGGGCCAGGGCCTCTTCCATGTCCACAGACGTCAGGGGCAGGCGGGGAGGGCAGCCGTCAATTACCGCTCCCAAAGCCGGGCCGTGGGATTCGCCCCAGGTAGTGACCCGAAAAATCTTGCCGAAGGTGTTGCCTGCCATGGTGATCCTTAAAAAAAGCTATAAGCTTTAAGCCATAAGCCTTAAGCTGCAAGCCCCAAAAGGGTTATCTTCGACTTAAAGATCAAAGTTTCATATCGCATATTGCTGCTAAAATCCGTTTAACTACCTGGTCAAGGGAAAGTCCCGTAGTATCAATGGTCAGGTGCGCGGCGGCCCGGTAGAGAGGTTCCCGCTCGGCCAGCACCCGCGCAATTTCTGCGGCCGGGTCCTCTCCGGTGAGGCTGGGGCGAAACTCCCGGCTCCCCTGGTCCTGCCGAAGCCTTTGGGCCAATGTGGCAGGCCCGGCGATAAGCCAAATGACCAGGCCATGTTCCCTGAGAATTGTAACATTTTCCGGATCAAGGACCACCCCGCCGCCGGGGGCTAACACTTGTCCAGAGAGTCTGCCGTAGTGGGCCACCAGGGCTTGTTCCCGCTTGCGAAACCCCGGCCAGCCTTCCTCGGCGACAATGGCCGCGATGGAACGGCCCGCCTGGGCCACCAGCACTTCGTCCAGGTCCACAAAGGGGCGGCCCAAAGCCTGGGCCAGGGCCCGGCCCACCGTGGTTTTGCCGCAGGCCCGGCCGCCGATGAGCACCAAGTTGCGGTTGTTCTCCAGAATTTTCCGGCGGCCGCACGATGCTGTCATAGGGAAAAAGTGAATAATGGTAAACAGTTGTGATGTAGTTTATCGAAAATCGGGGAGGAAGGAAAGAAAGAAAGGAACATGGACCCCCGGTTGGCGGGCCTCATCACTACCATTTTCCCAGAAGGATCATTCCCCCTATAACCACAAAAGCGACACCCGCAGCTTTCTTGATGACCTGCGGCGGCACATATTGGGCCAAAACCCCGCCCACGAGCACTCCTATGAGGGTGGCCAGGAACAGGGCAGAGCAGGCCCCGGCCAGAACAGCCAGAGGGGTGCCCTTATCCGCAGTGAGGGTGAGGGCCGCAAGCTGGGTTTTATCGCCCATTTCGGCCAGAAAGACGGTCCCGAAGGTAACCCAAAAAACTTGCCAGTCCATTACTTGCCAGTTCATTAGATGAATAAGCTCCTCGCGTATCTATCTTTTCCGGCGGGAGACCGCCAGGCGGCGGCCGCTGGCCACCTGGCCTGCGGAAAGGAAGCAGACCCCGCCTTCCCGGGCGCCATCCACGTTTAACCTGCTCCCGGAAGAGTCGGCAAGCTGCCGGGCCCTGGTGACGATTTTGCGCACCTGTTCGTCGGTACGGGCGGGATCATGATGGGTCAGCAGCAGAGATTTGACTTCGGCCTCCAGGGCCAAGCGCACTGCCTCTTCATAGGTGGAATGGCCCCAACCGCGATGAGCGGAGACCTCCTCGGGGAGATACTGGGCATCGTGAATCAAGAGGTCTGCCCCTCTGGCGAACTTGACAAAATCCTGAAAACGGTAGCCTCCGTCCAAGCCAAGTTCGTTGTCCGTAAAAAAAACCATGGCTTGACCATTCTCCTGGAAGCGAAAACCCAGGCAACCCTGGGGGTGGTTCAGGGGTATGGCGTCAATCTGCGTCTCTTCCAGGATAAGAG
>JBAQHL010000742.1:0-2258 GCA_049288295.1 Desulfobaccales bacterium | reverse complement strand
ATAAAGAAGATGCAACAAAAGAATATTTAAAAAAATATTTGTTAAATAAGACGGTAAT
The DNA here is from genome assembly GCA_049288295.1 of Desulfobaccales bacterium. GTDB lineage: Bacteria > Desulfobacterota > Desulfobaccia > Desulfobaccales > 0-14-0-80-60-11 > JBGSLA01. The sequence goes on along the minus strand of JBAQHL010000742.1, from coordinate 2,200 downwards.
TTTAAAGGATATTCAAGAAAGCAACGACAACGGTTTGGTTTCAGGCTATGTTTACCTGAAAAACAGGATTTTCATCAATGCGTATTTAATTAAATCCGGTCTGGCCTCCCCTGACGAAACTGTTTCCCACCGTTATGCCAATAAATTCCGCCGTTTGGCGGAGGAAGCCCGCAAGCCTGCCTGATACCATATCACTCCACCATCACCACTACCGCGTCTCCCCGGCCATCGGGACCCACGGCCATGAGGCGGTGCCGGCCGCGGTTTAGATCCAGGGTCAGATCATAGGGCGGGCCGGCGGCGGCCTTCTCCTCGCCGTCCACAAACCAGGTAATGGCAGGAAAGGGCAGGCGGCAATCCGCCTTCAGGGTGAGGCGCAGGGACTCAGCCCCGGCTTGCAGGAGAAAGCGATCGCCGCTAAAGGGATAGGTGATGCTGACCAGGGGAGACTGGTCCGGCAAGGGCAGGGAGAGCCGCCCTGGCCCCCGTACCGCAGCCCCAGCGCCCAGGGACACCTTGCCATGGCTGGATGCGGGCAAGGTGTTGGCCTGGACCGGTTCGGCCCGGGGGAACACTTTGTCCAAATCCAGGGGGAAACCTGCCAGACGGAAGCGGCCCTCGCCGCCCTGGCCGTGGCGCTTTTTGAGCCAGCCGGCAAAAGGGGTGGGCATCTGGTGCCAGGGCTCCAGCGGCACATGATAGGTGCAGACCTGGGTGGGCTCGGTGCCGGCAATAAAAAGTTCCTGGCGCTGATGGGCGCAGCCCGGGCCGGGGACCAGCCCGGAAAAGGCGCACACCGTGCGCCTGGCAATGCCCTCCGGGCGGGAAAAAGCGTTAGGAGGACTGCCGGAGAAGACTTCCCGCACCAGGTCGGCCAGGATAGGCGCTGCTGCAGAGGCGCCGCTCAAGAGCGCAGTGGGCTGGCCGCTGAAATTCCCCACCCACACGGCCACGGTGAATTCAGGGGAATAGCCCACGCACCAGCAGTCCCGGTAATGGGTGCTGGTGCCGGTCTTGAGAGCCAACCGGTGGAGAGGATTCATGGCCTGGGAGCCCCCGAAAATACGGCCCCGGGCCAGGGGGTCGGCCAGGATGTCGCTGACGATGTAGGCAGCCTGCGGAGAAAACACCTGCACCCCGGGGTCTGAAGGCTCCCCCGGCAGGAAGCGCAGAGGCCGATAGAGGCCGCGGTTGGCCAGGGCGGCATAGGCCGCGGCCATCTGCAGAAGGGTCACTTCGGGGTTCCCCACCACCAGTCCCAGGCCATAGTGCTGGGGCCCCAGTTCCGGGTGATTGATGAGGTTCAGCTTCAGCAGATTGTCATAAAAGGCCTGGGGCCCCACCTGGTTCAAGAGATGCACGGCCGAGAGATTGAGGGAGTTCCCCAGGGCTTCCCGGAAGGACACCGGGCCATGGGTGGAACGGTCGAAGTTGGCGGGGATGAAATCCCCCCTGGGGGTGCGGTAGCGCCGGTCCACGTCCTCCAACACTGCGGCCGAGGTAAAGCCTTCATCCAGGGCCTGGGCATAGAGAAAGGGCTTGAGGGTGGAACCCGGAGACCTGAGGGCGATGGCGCCGTTGTTGAAACCCCGGTCCTGGGCGCCGTAGCGCTGGGAGCCCACCAGGGCCCGGACTTCAAGGGTGCGGTTGTCCACCACCAGCGCGGCGGCCTGGGAGGCCCTGGCCCTGAGCAGTTGCGTCCGGTGGGAGCGCACCACCGCTTCCACCCGCTGCTGGAGGGAGAGGTCCAGGGTGGTGGCCAGGCGGCCATGGTCAGGCGGCGGCTCTTTTCTTTTGGAGAGGACCACCTGCACGAAATGTGGGGCCTCAAAGGGTAAAATGGGTGCTCCCCGGCCGGCTCCTTGAAAAACCAGGGGGTCCTGTTGAAATCCAGCCAAATCCTCGTGTTTGATGTACCCCAGTTGGGCCATCCGCCCCAGGACCCAGTGCTGCCGGGCCACCAGGCGGTGATATTTGGGCCCCCGTGGCCGCAAAGCCGTGGGCGCCTTGGCCAGGGCCGCCAAAAGCGCAGCCTCGGCGGGCGTGAGGTCGGCCGCAGGCTTATTGAAGTAGGCCAGGGCCGCAGTTTCCACCCCTGCCAGATTCCCCCCCAGGGGCACCCGGTTGAGATAAGCCCGCAGAATTTCCTCTTTTCCAAGGCTTCGCTCAATTCTCAGGCTTCTCACCATCTCCACGGCCT
>JBAQHL010000741.1:0-6058 GCA_049288295.1 Desulfobaccales bacterium | reverse complement strand
AAGTAAGGCTGCCAGGGCCAGGTTTTCCACCTCCTCCTCCTTCCAGGCCAGGATCGGGGCGAAAGACAGGGTCAGGAGACAGACATTCAGGCAATGACCGACAAGCCCGGAGTCGTGGCGGCGCAGAGCGGCCGCAGTCTCCCGGACATTCCCTGCAGCCTTGAGCCCCTCGCCCAGGGCTGCCATGAGCTGGTGGGCTTCAGCCAGAGCCTTCGGGGTGCGGGCCTCCTCATGGCTGAAGAAATGCTGGGTCCAGACCAAGAGAGTGTCAGTTAAAAGGTGCAAATTTTGCGGAGTCCTCTCCGAGACCTCGGCCACCTCCACCCGGGACACAAGGTATGAGAGAACCTTCCCGGCCTCAGCTACGGCAAAGTACCCCCAAACCATATCCAGGGCCCCTTTGGGCAAGAACTGGCCCCGGCGCCAGGTAAGGACGAATTCCCCGGGGACTCCGTCCAGAGAGGTAAAAATATGAAAAGGCAGCTTCTCCCCAGGGGCCAGGTGGGATAACCGCAAGGGGGCCAACCCTTCTTCGCCCCCGAAAATAACCAATTCCTGCGGATTTTCCATCAGCCGGGACAATGGTTTCATCAAGGCCTTTTCTTCTGCTGCCGGTTCATCCCACGGGGCCATCATAATGATCCTGGGCTTTTCCTGTCTTGGGCCACGGCAAGCCGTGCCCCTGCCGAGACACCTGATACCGGGTTGCGTTCTAAGGGCAATTCCTTGCAGCCGCAGGTTTTACCGTGAAAATCCCCCATAGGGGCGACGCCGGCGTCGCTCCTACAACAGGTTTTCATTTTGGGGGGTGCCCAAAGCTGGCCATGAACGTTTAGCCTCGCGCCTGCACAAGCCGGAAAGTCTGAAGCCACCGTTTGACTGCCAACGGGTATGATAGCCTCAGCCGGCCTCGTCAAGCCGGGGCGCGCTGCCACAGATCGGGCCAGTCCTCGGCCTCTGCATCTCCCAGGGCCGGTTCCATGGCGGACTCAGGTCTGCTGGCCGGAATACGGGAAATATCCACCACCTTCTTGGCAATGGTGCGCAATTCCTGGGCTGGCTTACTTTCATCCTTATCCAGGGGAAAAGGAATCATCAGGTTTACGGCCGCTTCCACCGCCAGGTCATAGGAAATATTACCGAGAATCTCGGGTTGAATGGCCAGATATTTTGAGGACACTTCCCGGATAATCAGTCCTGACATGGTATCCCGGTCATTTTTCACCTGGTTTACCACTAGAAAAACCTGGAACTCCTCCAGGAGGTGGCGCAGGCGGACAAAAAGTTCGGGGTTCTTATCCTGGAGATAGACCAGGATGTCGTTGAGGGAACTGACTTTATTTTCCTCCCCCTTGCCGTCAGACTCCCACAACAGATCCAGAACTTCCTGGTCTTTGGCGAACTCCCGGGAGATATGCCGGTAGAGCGCGCTTTTGATAAACCCGTAGCCGTTTTGCAGTGAGGTGGCCTGGCTGGTGAGGATGCAAATCTTCCCGAGGGAATAATTAAAGAAATCCAGGGTGTTAAATGATGTGCCCGCACCCAGGTCCAAAAGGACCATGTCGGCATCCAGCTCTTCCAACTGGCTTAAGATGCGCACCTTTTGGGCATAGGTGGGGTTGGCGGCTCCCAGGATGTCATCCGCGCCGCAGATGAGGCCGATGCCTTTGACGCCGGTCTCGATCAGGATGTCCTCCAGGCGGTGAACCCGCCTTAACAAAAAGTCCTCCAGGGTATGAGGCGGGTAGCGCACTCCCATGAGGGTGTGAAGGTTGGCTCCCCCTAGGTCGGAATCCACCACGATGATTTTGTGTCCCATGCGGGCCAAGGAGATGCCCAATCCCAGGGTGAAGATGCTTTTACCGATCCCTCCTTTGCCGCCGCCGATGCTCCATAGTTTCTTGGTAATTTCGCTGCTCATCTACCTCTCCTGCGGGATGGAATCAGAACCAGTCCAGGTTACCCCTGGGATCTGGGGCTTTTTTTCACCAGGGACCACACACTCTTGCCGGCTATGGTCAAACAGCCATAGGCCGCCAGGATTACCCCAAACATGCGGTAGGTTTCCGGCGCCAAAGAATATACGCCTAACCCTGCCAGCACCCCCCCAACTCCCACCCAGTAGAAGGCATGGTCGTGCAGGGGCGACGACTCCGGCAGTTGGGTTTCTCTGGGTTGGTTCGGGGCCGTTTTGGTTTCCAGGCCGGGGGACTTGGTCCTGCGGGGAGAAGCCGGTGGCTGGGTGCTGAAGACTTCGTGATCATCATAGACCGCATCCCAGTGGTCCCACATGTTCTTGAGGTCCTGGGGGTAGGCCAGGAGTTGCTCCTCCAGGGCCCGCCGCACCCTCAAGTTGGAGCTGCTCAGTTCCAACCCGAACACCACTTCGGCGCCTTCCTCTTCTTGGGGGCGGGCCCAGATGAGGCTCCCCCTCACTTCCCGAATCTCCCCGGTGGGCAGGTGAATAACCGAGTCGCTGTTGGCGCAGGCTGCCAAGTTCAGGTCTTCCGGAACCTGGCCGGCCGCCAGGATCACCCCCCGGGCCGACAGGCTTCTGATATTCACCGGGAACTGCCGGGCTCCTTCCCTCCCCTGGAAAATCTCCAGTCTGAGAGGCTGGGAAGCCTCCGGCCTCTTCTGGTCACTCGCCGGACTTGCCGTCACCATTTTCGCCACCCCTTCTTGTCATTTTTAGAGCTCAACTGCCGAAAGAATTCCAGCTCCTTGGACCACTGGGATTCGATCTTTTCCCGCAAATTACGGTTTTCCCTTTTCTGACCTTTGAAAAATTCCTGCCAAGCCCCCAGTTTGCCCAGCTCATAGATCATGGCCTCATAACGCCGCCGGTCCACCACCAGATTGTCCTGGCTGAGACGGAAAAGCTCAGCCCAGGAATCAAAATACTCCTCATCCCCCGGCAGACGGACTCGACCGTTGCCTTTACCCCGGCGACCCTCCTCCCGGCGCATCTGAGTGCCGGGGGCCGGCGGCGCCGAACCGGCCGCCGGACTGGGAAAACCGGCCTCCGGGGGCTGGTCCCGGTGGGTCTCCTGCGAGGCTGGCTCAGTATTCTGGGCTGGGGCGATCTCCTGGGTTCCCCGCGGCGGGGAGAGGCCTTTGGTCCGGGGCTGCGCCTCCGGAAGATGGTTTTCCCCTTCCCCCTCGCCATCCCCTTGCACCAGCCGCTGAAAGTATTCCCAGCGTTGGGGCAGGGGGCCGCTATCCCCCAGAGGCGCATGCCATAAGAGTCCCAAAAGGACCTGGGGGTCGGCCAGCCCCGCAGCCCGGGCCGCAGCCACCAGGGACTGATAATAATCTTCCGGTCTGGCCGCCGGAGCCAAAAGGGCCTGAAGAACGGAAGGATATCTGGTGATGTTCGGGTAAATCTCCGACCAGGTGGGCACCTGGGGCAGGGGAGGAGCCGCAGCCTCTATAATGGCGGGCGAACTTTCCCGTAAAAACTTGCACAAAGCCGGACTGGGACGGGTCGGGGGTGTTTCCCAGGGGGGCCGCAGCCAGCGCATGGAGGTCTTGGCCTGGGGCTCCAGGGACGGCGGCGCCAGAACCATACCCTCCTCCCCGAAGACCATGACCTGGAAGGACTCAAGAAAATATGAAGACGGGGGCTGCCAGCCCCGGGGCACTATATAGTAATGCTGTTCCCGGTCATTCCCCACTTCGGCCACGCACCCGGAGCCCCAGTCCCCCCGTTTATTGAAGGGGGGCAGGCTCTCCTGCCGGTGCACCTCAAGGACCAAAAGGCGGGAGGGCCTGCCGGTGCGCACCCCCAGGTTGATCTGGCAGCCTTCCAGCCCCATGTTGGTGAGCTTGGGAGACCACACCGCCTCGGGCTCCCGGAAATCAAGATCTATGGCCGTTTCCCCCTGGCCGTTCACTGCTACCAGGTCCCAACCCAATTTGAGGTACTTGCCGGCGTATTTGATCAAAATGTCACTATAATCAAGGTTCTTTTTCAGGTTAAAAATCTGACAGACTTCTTCTTCCCGGATCCCTGCCCTGGCATTCCGGAGCGGCCGGCCTTCTTCCTGACTCTGTTCATTGCGGTCTTTCTGGTTAACCATGGTTGTTTGACAGGCTGACACCGGGGACCTTTTTCAGGACCTGGACCTCTTAGCTACCCTGCGCCCCTGAAGGACTGATACCTGGGGAACCTTATCTCCCGGTTTGGTCACAAAAAACTTCTGGGCTAATCGGCTGACTAATGTTTCATATCGGCAAACATCCTTGTTTGGCATGAATTTTTCTAGTTCCATCGGTTTCCTGGGGGGGATACTTGAATTTTCCTGGGATAGATCTACTTGGGGAAATAGCCCCCGTTCAGGGTTTTTTCCTTGACACCCTCTAAAGGGCCTGCAATAAAAAAACCTAATCTGTAAGCCTAAGGAGCCTTGCTTTTTCATGGACAACTATAAAATCTGGTTAAGTGAATCCGAACTGCCCCAGGAGTGGTACAATATCCAGCCGGATCTGCCCAGCCCTTTTCCACCCTACCTCCATCCGGGGACAGGCCAGCCCCTGGGGCCCCAGGACCTGGCGCCCATCTTCCCCATGGGACTCATCGAACAAGAAATGAGCCAGGAGCGGTTTATTGCCATCCCCGACGATGTGCTCCAGATGTACCGTCTGTGGCGGCCCACGCCTCTGCACCGGGCCCGGCGCCTGGAGAAAGCCCTCAATACGCCGGCCCGGATTTACTATAAAAATGAGTCGGTCAGCCCTCCCGGCAGCCACAAGCCCAACACCGCAGTGCCCCAGGCCTATTACAATAAGGTGGAAGGGGTGCGGCGCCTGGCCACCGAAACCGGGGCCGGCCAGTGGGGCTGCGCCCTGGCCTTCGCCTGCAACCTCATCGGCCTGGAATGCACCGTATACATGGTGAAGGTGAGTTATTATCAGAAACCTTACCGCCGGTCCCTGATGCACATCTGGGGCGCAGAAGTCTTCCCTTCCCCCACGGACAGGACCAACTCCGGCCGGAGCATCCTGGCCCGGGACCCCGACACCTCCGGGAGCCTGGGCATGGCCATTTCCGAAGCGGTGGAAGACGCCGCCAGCCACGAGGACACCAAATACTCCCTGGGGAGCGTTTTGAATCATGTGATGCTGCACCAGACCATCGTGGGCCTGGAGACCAAAAAGCAGCTGGCCCTGGCCGGCGAGACCCCCGACATCCTTATCGGCTGCGTGGGCGGCGGCAGCAATTTTGCCGGTTTTTGCTTCCCCTTCGTGCCCGACAAACTCAAGGGCCGGAATCTGCGCATCATCGGGGTGGAGCCCACCGCCTGCCCCACCCTGACCCGGGGGCAGTACGCCTATGATTTCGGGGACACGGCCAAACTTACGCCCCTCATCATGATGCACACCCTGGGGCACTCCTTTGTTCCCCCGGGGATTCACGCCGGGGGCCTGCGCTACCACGGCGACGCCCCCTTGCTGTCTCTTTTGGTGCACGACAAGGTCATTGAGGCTACAGCCTATCCCCAGAACCCGGTGTTTGAGGCCGCGCTCCTGTTTGCCAAAACCGAAGGCATCATCCCGGCCCCGGAGACCTCTCATGCGGTCAGAGCCGCGATTGATGAAGCCGTGCGCTGCCGGGAGACCAACGACCCCAAATGCATCGTCTTTAACTTCTCGGGCCATGGCCACTTCGACCTGGCCGCCTACGACGCCTTCCTGGAAGGCAGACTGGAGGACCTGGAGTATCCCCCCGAGGTCCTGGCCTGCGCCCTGGCTGAACTTCCCAAGGTGCCCGGGACCTGATGAGGATACCTCCCGGAAATATGAGACTGGTGTCAATAAATTTTGAGTGTGGTCGGCGGGCTAGGCTAGCAGTTCGCACCCATTTCGGGGCATAGACTGCACCATCTGACGACTCAAAACCTTGAACTTTGAACCTTGAAAAGGCAGCCGTGCCCGGGGCCCATGCCCTGGGAATAATCCAGAAGGAGGAGGGCATCCATCCATGAGTCCAGGCAGGAACAAGGTGGTACAGGTGAAAGGGCGGGCGCTGATAGTGGCGGCTGTCGCAGTCCTGGCG
>JBAQHL010000740.1:0-1725 GCA_049288295.1 Desulfobaccales bacterium | reverse complement strand
CCCGGTCTGCGGGGTGAGGCATAGGATGAAAAGGACAAGGCAGGCCCACCATTTCCCTGGTAAAAACATGTTCTTTCCCCCCCGAGAATGTGCTTCACGCTAACCTGATTCCCAGCATTTGTCAAGGCGAGGGGCCTCTCAGGGTATTGCCGGCTCAATCTCGCAAAAGATTGCCAGAGGAGTCCTTTCTCCTGGTAAAATAAAAGTGATAAGTCTGTATCTTAAGGGTCTTTCAGCAACCTTTGTTTGCGGTCAAGTGACAATGAAAGCAAGACCGGAACCCGTTAGCTGGCAGGGAGTGAAAGGGGCGGTTTATCCTGATTTTCCCCTGGCTCCCCTTACTACCTGGAAGATTGGGGGCCCGGCCCAGTTCCTGGTTGCACCCCAGGACCTGGAGGATGTGCTGGCCCTGCATCGACTGGCGGGCAGCCGGGGTTGGCCCCTTTTCTTTCTGGGGCGAGGTTCCAATGTCCTGATTGCGGACGGCGGCCTCCCCGGGATCACCCTTCATTTAGCGAAAACCTTTCAGCACGTTGAACGCCGGCAAGACACGGTGCGAGTGGGCGCAGGTGTGGCCCTGCCCCGGCTGGCCAGGATCATGGCGGGCTGGGGCAAAAAGGGTTTCGAATTCCTGGCGGGCATTCCCGGCACGGTGGGGGGGGCGGTGCGTCTCAATGCCGGGGCCCATGGCCGGAACCTGGGGGAGAGACTCAAGCGGGTGTGGGTGGCTACACCGGCCCTGGAATTCAAAGAATTGACCGTCTCGGAGATTTCCCCGGGTTACCGCACCTCCCGCTTGCTACATATGCCCCAGTGGCTGGTGCTGGAAGCCGAATTTACTTTCAGTGAGGAGGCCTCTCCTGAAGAAATTGAAAGGCTTATGCGCCAATTTCTGGAAGAGCGCCGGGCCCGCCAGCCTGCCAACCCCCGCACCTGCGGCAGCGTCTTCAAAAATCCTCCGGATGGCCCCCCGGCCGGCCGTCTCATTGAGGAGGCCGGCTGGAAAGGCCGAAGCCTTGGCGCTGCCCAGGTTTCCCACAAACACGCCAACTTTATTATTAACAGGGGGGGAGCCACCGCAGCTGACACCGCGAGTTTGATGACAGCCATCGAGGAGGACGTGTGGCAGCGATCCGGCATTCGGCTGGAACGGGAAGTAGTTCTCATGCCTGAAGATGCCGGTTTCATGGAGACCCCCTGAGGAAAGATTTGTCTTCAATTCAAGGAGAATTTCTATGATTCGCCGAGAGGTGTGGTATTTCGAGGAAGTTGGCCCCAAAAACACCCAGGCTTGCCTGGAACTTCTGGACAAGGCGGCCGCGGCAGGATGCCAGCATGTGGTGGTGGCCTCCACCACCGGCGACTCGGGAGTGCAGGCAGCCCGACGCCTGGCCGGCAAAAACCTCAACCTGGTGGTAGTGGGCCATTCCGTGGGCTTTAAGGGACCTAATATCGACGAATTTTTGCCGGAACACCACGAGGAAATCACCCGCCTGGGAGGAAAAGTGCTCAAGGCCACCATTCTGACTCACTCCCTGGATACCAGTATAGCCGACCAATTCAAGGGCAGCGCCCCCACTCTGCTCATAGCCAACACCCTGCGGCGCCTGGGCCACGGCATCAAAGTATGCTGCGAAATGGTCATGGAGGCGGTGGACGCTGGGCATATCCCCGAGGAAGCCGAGGTGTTGGCCGCAGCCGGCACCGCGCGGGGCTGGGACACGG
>JBAQHL010000739.1:0-2350 GCA_049288295.1 Desulfobaccales bacterium | reverse complement strand
CCCTGATTGACGGCGACCCGAATTTCTTTAAGACCGCTGTCCCGGTCGCCGGCCTTCAGGGTAAAGGCCGAATTAGGAACCACGACAGCCGTTTTTTCCGAAGGGGTGAGCCAGGGGTCCTCAGTGTCCAGGCTCCCCAGGAACATCCACATCAAAAGACCGAGCCCCCCCAAAATCAGTCCCACCATGAGCAGGCCGCTCTTATTCCCCCAGAACCTTCTCCGATCTCTCAGCATGAAGGTATAGTAACAATTCTCTGGCATCCGGGCAAGGTGGAGGCACCCTGACTTGCCGCCCAACCTTGTTTTCCGCCGGAGGAGGATTTATTTTAAATTTTAAGAAGATCCTTACTTTTCCCATTGCTTGTGAGATATTTTCATGCCTCAAAATAAAGATGTAACCCTCACCCTCGGCGGCCTGCACTGCGCCGCCTGCGTGGCCCGGGTGCAGCGGGCCCTGAGCCAGGCCCCCGGAGTTGACCGGGCCCAGGTTAATCTGGCCACCCGCCGGGCCAAGGTAACCTTCAATCCCCAGGAAACCAGTGCAGCCAGATTGCAGGAGGCGGTGGTGGCCGCCGGCTATGAAGTGGAATCCTGGGCCGAGGAGGCCCCGCCGCCCCCGCCGCCGGAAGCGGAAGCCCGGATACTCAAGAGGCGCTTTATCATCGCCCTGGCCTTGAGCCTGCCGGTGATGGTGGGCCACCTCATCCCTCCCCTGCCCCGCTGGCTGGGCCTTTCGGAACATGCCTGGCATTTCCTGCTGCTGGCCCTGTCCACCCCGGTGCTGTTTTATTCCGGGGCCTCATTTTTCGCCGGCGCCCTGAAAGCCGCCCGCCACGGCGCCACCAACATGGACACCCTGGTAGCCCTGGGCACCAGCGCGGCTTACGGCTACTCCGCCTGGGTGAGCTTTTTCCCGGAAACCGTGGCCGCTACGGGACAAATGCCTGCGGTCTATTTCGACACCACCGTCATGATCATCACCTTTATTCTTCTGGGCCGCTGGCTGGAGGCCCGCTCCCGGGGCCGGGCCTCGGAGGCCATCCGCCGCCTCTTCGCCCTGGCCCCTCCCACAGCCCATGTGCGGCGGGACGGGGCGGAAGTGGAGACGCCACTGGCCGAAGTTATGGTGGGTGACTTGGTGGTGGTGCGGCCTGGGGAAAAAATCCCGGTGGACGGTTTGGTCATGGAAGGGGCCAGCAGCGTGGACGAGTCCATGCTCACCGGCGAGAGCCTCCCCGTAGCCAAGGAGAAGGATTCCGAGGTCTGGGGCGCCACCCTCAACCAGCGGGGCTTTCTGGTCTTCCGGGCCACCCGGGTGGGCCAGGACATGGTTCTCTCCCAGATCATCAGGCTGGTGGAGGAGGCCCAGTCCAGCAAGGCCCCCATCGAGCGCCTGGCAGACCGGGTGGCCGGCATCTTCGTCCCCGTGGTCATGGGGCTGGCGGGCCTCACCCTGGCGGGCTGGCTCCTTTTCGGCCCGGCCCCGGCCCTGACCCACGCCCTGGTGAACATGGTGGCCGTCCTCATCATTGCCTGCCCCTGCGCCCTGGGGCTGGCCACCCCCACCGCGGTGATGGTGGGCTCCGGCCGGGGGGCCGAACTGGGCATTCTGCTCCGGGGCGGCGAACCCCTGGAGCGGGCTTACCGCCTCACCACCGTGGTCTTCGACAAAACCGGCACCCTCACCCGGGGCCGCCCCCAGGTGACGGACATCCTGGCCTTTAATGGCGGCGGCCAGGAGGAAGTGCTGGCCCTGGCCGCAGCTCTCGAGGAAAAATCCGAACACCCCCTGGCCGAAGCCGTACTCCGGGAAGCCCGGGAGCGAGGCCTCAACCTGCCACCCCTGGAGGATTTTCAGGCCGTGCCGGGCCTGGGGGTCAAGGCCCGCATAAACGGTCACGCGGTTTTGTTGGGCAATCTGGCCTTTTGCCAGCGGGAGGGCATTGCCACGGCCTCCCTGGCGGAACGCCAGACCCGCCTGGCCCAGGCCGGCAAAACCACCATCTTTCTGGCCGTGGACGGCCAACCAAGGGGGCTTCTGGCCGCGGCCGACACCCTCAAACCCGGCGCCGCCCAAGCCGTGGCCGAACTCCGGGACATGGGCCTGAACCTGGCGCTGATCAGCGGTGACAACCGCCAGACCGTCAATGCTGTGGCCGCGCAGGTGGGCATCGACCACACCCTGGCCGAGGTTCTGCCGGGGGACAAGGCCCAAAGAATTGCCGAACTCCAGGCCCAGGGCGAAGTGGTGGCCATGGCCGGGGACGGGGTCAACGACGCCCCCGCCCTGGCCCAGGCCGACGTGGGCATAGCTCTTGGTACCGGGGCCGATGTGGCCCTCGAGGCCG
>JBAQHL010000738.1:0-2305 GCA_049288295.1 Desulfobaccales bacterium | reverse complement strand
TCCAGGACTTTCCCCTGAGCCAGTTTTTCGGCCAGGCGCTCAGCATCATAGAGCATGCGGCTGACGTGCCGGTCTTTTTCAGCCAGGCGCCGTTTGAGGTCCTGATTTTCCTTGTTCAGGCGGCCCACCTCCGATTTTCCCAGCCAGGACCGGACCTTGCCCGCCAGCCAGACAAGTCCTATGCCAAGCAAAATCCCCAGGGCCAAGCCGAGGGTAAAATCCAGAGTGCGAATTTCCATATGCCTTAGACAAGCGGCCAGGAAAAATGTGAAGCGAGAATCTCTTCTTGCCGGCTTTCTCCTCAGGCCGAAAAAACTGTTTCCTTACCACCCAATTTTATTACAATAATAGCACCTGTCGTCACAATGTCAACGTGCCCCGGGCCGGTCTCAGGTCGGCCGGCCCCGGGTTCCAGCAGCACAAATTTCACTTCCCAGAGGAGAGCCGGACTATGAGCGATACCAAGGCCATGTACCGCACCATTCTGGCGGATCACTTTCCGCCGGAAATGACCATCACTTTCGGCGACCAGAAGCTCGTATACCGCAAACGCACCTGGAAGATCCCCGACACCAAAACCGGCGAGGTCATCGACAGCGGCCTGCGCTACGGGGAGAACCCGGACCAGGAGGCAGCCATCTACGAGTTGGTGGGCGGCAACCTTTCCCTGGGAAAATGCCAGTTTGTGGAGCCGGGGACGGGCTTCACCAGTGCCTTGGATGAAGCCGGCATGCTCCAGGCTGGCAAGCACCCCGGCAAGATAAATCTGACCGATCTGGACAACGGCCTTAATATCATCAAATTCCTGGACAAAAAGGCGGCCTGCGTCATTTTAAAGCACAACAACCCCTGCGGCGCGGCCTGGGGGAGTTCTCCCGCCGAAGCCTACGACAAAGCCAATATGGCCGACCGCATCGCGGCGTTCGGGGGCGCGGCAGTGTTCAACCGGCCTTTGGACAAAGCCTGTGCCGAGATCGTCAGCAAAAACTACCTGGAGGTGGTGGCCGCGCCGGAGTACGAGGACGGCGCCCTGGACATCCTGAAAAAATCCAAGGACCTGCGCATTATCCGCCTAGCCCGCTTCGACCGCCTCAAGGACCTCCTCTACAAGCGCTTCGTGGACTTTAAAAGCCTCATCGACGGGGGCATTATCGTACAGCAGTCGCCCTTGAACATCATCTTGACAAAGGAAAATTTCAAGCCCGCGGTGGCCACCTCTCAGGGGAAAGAATACCGCTGCAGCAGGCAGCCTTCCGACCAGGAGTATGATGACCTCCTTTTCGGCTGGTGGGTGGAGCAGGGGGTGACCTCCAATTCCATCCTGTTCGTCAAGGACGGCGTCACCATGGGCATCGGCACCGGCGAGCAGGACCGGGTGGGGGTGGCGGAAATCGCCATCTTCAAGGCTTACACCAAGTTTGCCGATAAGCTCTGTTTCGAGCGCTACGGCATACCATATAAAGAATTGGAGATGGAAATCCTGCAGCGGAGGCGGGAAGAGGAAGACAAGGTGGAAATTGACAAGGAAACCGAAGAAGCCAGGGGAGGGCTTATCGGTGCGGCCATGGTTTCCGACGCCTTCTTCCCCTTCCGGGACGGGGTGGACGTGGCCATCCGGGAAGGCATCAGCGCCATCGCCCACGCCGGGGGCTCCATGCGGGACCACGAGTCCATCGAGGCCTGCAACGAAGCCAACCCGCCGGTGGCCATGGTCTTCACCGGCCAACGGTGTTTTAAGCATTGATGAGGCAAAGGTTGAGGGGAGGGCCGGAAAAGCAGTGGCGCCCCCGCCCTTCCCCTCAAACTCCCCTCCCCACCCCCTTGTGCCGGTAGCACGGGCATCCTGCCCGTGCCTGGACGGGGTGGAAGCCCGTCCTACCGTTCTTAGGCAGGGGATTGGGGAGGTAAGGGTCTTTCGACCCTTAGCTCCCCATCCCCTGAGGGAAGAAGCATGCAGAAGCGCGGCCCCCGACGGTCAACGCCGGCGAGGGCGCCGGCGCCACAACTCAGCGGGTTGGGAGGGGGGGCTTGGGGGGAGGGCGGGGACCTCAGGTCCCTGGCCCTTCCCCCAAAATCACAATTCAAGCCAAGAGAGAATTATGACACTGCGTGAAAAAATTGACAAAAAAGAGGCGCTGATCGGAGTGATCGGTCTGGGGTACGTGGGGCTGCCCCTGGTGTTGCGGTTCTGGGAAATGGGTTTTTCGATCCTGGGTTTTGACACGGACAGGGACAAGGTGGACCGTCTCAACCGGGGGGAATCCTACATCAAGCATATTCCCTCGAGCCGGGTGGCGGAAATGAC
>JBAQHL010000737.1:0-2288 GCA_049288295.1 Desulfobaccales bacterium | reverse complement strand
TTTGTGGCGGCGGGATTGTCGGAAGCCCTGGAATACCTCGCCACCCTCCACTTCAATGAACATGATTTAGCCTTTCTGGAATCCACCGGCCTGTTTCGCACCCCATTTTTGGACTACCTGCAAGACTTGCGTTTCAGCGGCGAGGTTTTTGCCCTTCCGGAAGGGAGCATTTTTTTCAAAGACGAACCCGTCCTGGAAGTGAGCGCCCCCATTATCGAAGCGCAGTTGGTGGAGACCTTTCTCATCAACGCGGTCAATCTCCAGACCCTGATTGCCTCCAAGGCCGCCCGTTCGGTGGAGGCGGCCCAGGGACGCCCCCTCATCGACTTTTCTCTCAGGCGCACCCAGGGAAGCGACGCCGGCCTCAAGGTGGCCCGAGCCTCGTATCTCGTGGGCTTTACCGGCACCAGCAATGTCCTGGCGGGGAATTTGTATGACATCCCCATCTTCGGGACCATGGCCCACTCCTATATCACCAGCTTTCCCGAGGAAATCGAGGCCTTCCGGGTCTTTGCCAAAAACTTCCCCCACATCACCACATTGCTCATTGACACTTATGACAACGAGATGGGGGCTCGCAAGGCCGCCCGGGTGGGCCAGGAAATGGCGGAACGGGGCGAGCGCCTGCGCTCCGTGCGCCTGGATTCAGGCGACATTGCCGCCATCAGCAAAAAGGTGCGGGAGATCCTGAACCAGGAAGGCCTGGATTATGTGAATATTCTGGCCAGCGGCGGTTTTGATGAAACCAAGATCGCCGAGGTTCTGGCCGCGGGCGGCCTCATCGACAGCTTTGCCGTGGGCACCAAGATGGGGGTGGCCGCGGACGCGCCGTATTTTGACATTGCCTACAAACTCGTAAAATATGCCGGCCATCCTGTCATGAAACTCTCCACCGGCAAAGTGACCCTGGTGGACAAAAAGCAACTCTGGCGCAGCTTTGACGATAAAGGCCTCATGTCCGGCGACGTCATTTCCCTGAGGGAAGAAGACTTGACCGGGGGCATCCCTTTGTTAAAGCGGGTCATGAAAAACGGGGTTCTGCTGGGACCCCTGCCCACCCTCCAGGAGAGCCGGGATTATTTTCAAAAACAATACAACCTCCTCCCCGCAGCCTGTAAGGCTCTGGAAAATCCGCCCCAGTATCCGGTGAGCCTGAGCCGGGGCTTAGCCGAGCGGGAAGCCCAGACGGAGGAGGAGCTCCACCATCGGGAATTGGGAGAACCTTAACATCCATGGGAATTACCGAAACTCTCTGCAATTACAACACCGCCATCATCCAGAAATGCAGCTATCTCGGCGTCTTTATCCTCATGACCCTGGAGAGCATGATTGCCCCGGTGCCCAGTGAACTGGTCATGCCTTTTGCCGGATTCCTCATCTTCAGCGGACATTTCGACTGGGTGTGGGTCATGGTGGCCAGCACCCTGGGGTCCATCGTGGGGTCACTCCTGTCCTACGGCATGGGTGTGCTGGGCGAGCCGGTGGTGCTGCGCTACGGCCGCTATTTATTCCTCAACCCCCACCATCTGGAGTGGACCAAGAAATTCTTTGACCGCTACGGCAGCATCACCATTTTCATTTCCCGCTTCATCCCCGTGGTGCGCCATCTGATTTCCATCCCCGCCGGGCTGGCCCGCATGCCCCTGGCGCCCTTTATCATTTACACCGCGGTGGGGGCCACCCTCTGGAACGGCTTCCTCACCTATGCCGGGGTGCGCCTGAAGGAAAACTGGCGCCTTATTCAGGAATACACCCACGTCCTGGATTACCTGGTATTGGCCTGCCTGTTGGCGGGTCTGGCGTATTTTGTCTGGAAATTCAGGGAGAATCGGCGTTCCGCATGATCCACAAAAAGACCCCGACCGAGACTCCCATGGGATTTCCGGATCCCCAGGGCGCTCCTTTAATGGTTGGCGCCCATCGAGCAATCCCCTTTGCTGAGGACCGGGAAGCCCTTATCAACCCCGCCCGGGAGCCGGGGGAAGAGGCCGTCACGCCAACGGTGGTCATGACCTTCACCCAACCGGATTTTAAGGCCATGTGCCGCCTGGCCCAGGCCCAGGATGCCCCCCGCCATTTTTGGGGTTGCGCCTGCCGGGCCGGCATTTGGGAAGGTGTTTCCCTCACGGTGACCGCACCCGCCCTGGGCGCGCCCTACGCGGCCATGGTCCTGGAAAAGCTCAGTGCCCTGGGGGCCAAACGCATCCTGGTGCTGGGCTGGTGCGGCTATCTGTCGCCCCAGGTGCGCATCGGCGACCTGATCGTACCCAGCCGCGCCATCCCCGGGG
>JBAQHL010000736.1:0-4716 GCA_049288295.1 Desulfobaccales bacterium | reverse complement strand
CCGGGTCATGATGTCACGAGCCGTAAGCATATATCATCCTCTGTAACAGGAAACCGTCCTTGAGAAAACTCAGTGAGAAGTTCCGGCAAGCAGGTCAGGAGGTCTCCCGCAATATGACCCCTCTGCCCGACATTTTCCACCAGGTAATCCGCAGCCAGGCCGTGGAGGAAAACCCCCAGCCGGGCGGCATCCCAGGGTGAAAGGCCCTGGGCCAACAAACCGCCGATGAGGCCGGTGAGAACATCGCCCGTGCCCCCCGAGGCCAGGACCGGGTTGCCGGTGGGGTTCAGGCTCAGACGGCCCTCAGGGTCGGCCACCACGGTCTGGGCCCCTTTGAGGACCAGCCAGACCCCATGAGTGGCGGCGAACTGCCGGGCCGTCTCCAGGCGCCGGGACTGCACCTCTTTGGAAGTGGCTCCCAGGAGACGGGCCATTTCCCCGGGATGGGGGGTGAGAAGGCGCGGTCCGGCCGGCCTGGTTAAAACCCCCAGGTTCCCAGCCAGGGCGTTCACCCCGTCCGCGTCGACGACCATGGGCAAGGGGCAATCCCGGACCAGGGCTCGAACCAAGGCCTGGGTTTCCGGGTGGGTGCCCAGACCCGGTCCCAGGGCAAGGGCGGTTTTGTCCGCCAGAAAATCCATGAGAGGGGCCAGGGCCTTTTCTCCCAGGGCCCTGGCTTTGCCGGCCTCGGGGAGGGGGAGCGTCATGGCCTCGGTGAGCTTGACCTCGAGGATGTCGTTTAAGCTGGCGGGCACTGCGGCAGTCACCAGACCGGCCCCGGTCCTCAGGGCCGCTTCTGCGGTCAGGGCGACGGCCCCGGTTTTGCCCTCGGAACCGGCCACCACTGCCAGGTGGCCGAAGGTGCCCTTGTGGCTGTCCACGGGGCGAGGGGGCAGCTTAAACCGCAGGTCCGAGGCTTCGGCCAGCTCAACACCGATATCCTGGGCCAGAAACGGCGGGATACCTATGTCCACCAGCCACAAACGGCCACAAAAATCCCGGCCCTCGGGCATAAGCTGGCCGATTTTGGGATAGCCGTAGGTGACGGTGACATCAGCCTCCACCGCTACGCCCAGGGGGTCGCCGGTGTCGGCGCTCAAACCGGAGGGGATATCCACCGCCACAACAGGGGGACGGGCCTGGTGGAGCCTGGTAATCAATTGAGCCAGGAGCCCCCGAACCGGGGAGTTGAGGCCGGTGCCCAGGAGGGCGTCCACGATGAGCTCGGCCCAACCCAGGCGGTGCGCCACGTAGCTGAGCTGGTCTTCCCCGAGGATTTCTTCAACCTCCACACCCAGTTGGGTCAGGATGTTCAGGTTCACCAGGGCGTCGCCCTGGATCTGGTCCCGGGCGGCCATAAGAAAGACGGTGACGGGAAAGCCCTCATTGGCCAGGTGGCGAGCGACCACAAAGCCGTCGCCGCCGTTATTGCCCCGGCCGGCCAGAACCACCACCTCTCCTGAGAGTTCAGGAAATTCCCGGCGGATGACCCGGTACGTGCCGCGGCCGGCGTTTTCCATGAGGACCAGGGAGGGCACGCCTACGTCCTCGATGGTGCGGCGGTCCAATTCACGCATTTGGGTGGCGGTGACCAGTTTCATGGGGAAAGCTCATGCTTTTTGTTCATATAATTACCACAGAATAGAGGGAAAAAGAAAGGCGGCTCAGGGCCGCCTCTCCGCCCTTGAATGACTTATGCTTACCAAAAATGAACGCTCACGCCGATGATGGCTTGATACATGGAAAAGTCGAAGGTGGCAAAGCCCCTCTGCTCAAAAGGACCCACCCCTGACAGTTGCTTGAGCTTCTGGTGCTCGAGTTCCACAGCAAACTGATGATTGACCTTAAACTCCGTAAAAATCGAGAGATTTCTTCTTAACATGAAGCGCAACCCCACCAGAGCGTCAATGCCAAAGTTCTTGGCGGAATCAACTTCGCCATAGATAACGGTGAACCCCGGACCTATCCCCACATAAGGCTGTAGGCGCCCAAAGGGGACTTCTTCGTCCTTGATGAAGCCGTAGCGAGCAATAATGTGAAGAGCCAGGGTCCAGATGTCGATGCCCTGACTGGGGAAACGGGCCTTATCACCAGCAATGCGGTTATCGGGGGGTAAGGGTGGTCTAATGCTGACGGTTTGCTGATAAGCGTTGTTCCGGGAGAAATTGAACTCCCCCTCCATGCCGATATAGGGAAATTTATGGAAAAAATAGCCCACCTTCAAGCCTGCCACTATGGATGGACTCAAGCCGATGTTCTTGGCGGTCACCGCATAGGGCAAGGGGGCTTGCGGATCAGGTTGGTATCGCCAATCCATGGTGGGGATAAAAGAGCCCCCCGTGTAAGGGCTAACATAAAAGCCTCCTGGTCCCTGGACGCTCCAATCCACGGGTCGATTGGCGGGCCGCATTATCCAGGCCAGATAGCCTGCCGCAGCAATCCCCAGAGCAACCCCGGTCCAACTGGCTATGGCGGTGGCGGTGGCTCCCTGGGAAGCGGCTTCCACTGGCTGCAGGCCGTTCACCATCACAGCCACAACCAGGATGCAAACAATCACCAAACGAGTTACAGGTTTTTTCATGGCTCCCCCTTGAAAAAATCCCTCTTCCTGAGCGTAAAGTCCCTGGTCGAGATGATTATCTTAGGAACGACCGAGGCTTTCTGTCAAGGAAAAATGGTTTGGGGCGTTTCCTTGAACTCAGGCCCGTTATAGCCGCTGCCGAAAATTTTTTCGATTATGGTTTTTGTCTTGAAGAGTTTTAAGCCGCACCGGGAGGCCGAGGGTCTCAGACCGGAACGCCTCCTCAAGGACCCCCCTAAGGGAAAGTCTGGTATAATCATATTGACTCCCTACCCGCCTGTTGATACAGTTTTACTGGGGAAGTTCAGGGGGCTTTCCCTTCTTTTTAAGGAATCAGAAACTATCGTGGTTGTTGTCATCGATTACCAGGCCGGCAACATTACCAGCGTAGTGCGCAGTCTTAAAGCCCTGGGAGTGGAAAGCACGGTGACCGAGGGGCCGGAGGTAGTGCTTCGGGCCCGCCGGGTCATCTTTCCAGGGGTGGGCGCCGCGGGTGAGGCCATGGCCACTCTCAAAAGCCGGGGGCTGGATCAGGCCCTACAGGAGACCTTTAACCGGGGGATTCCCATCCTGGGTATTTGCCTGGGGGCCCAGATTATTTTGGATTACAGCGAAGAAAACGACACCCCGTGCCTGGGGCTTATACCGGGGCGGACCAGGGCCCTGCCCCGCACCCCGGGGCTGAAAATTCCCCATATGGGGTGGAACCGGGTGGATTTTCGCAGCTCCCACCCGGTATTTACCGGTCTGCCGGCCACCGCGGAATATTATTTTGTCCACAGTTTTTATCCGGACCCCGCAGAAACCTCCATGGTCCTGGGAGTCACGGAGCACGGCCGGAGTTTTCCCAGCGCCATCGGCTGGCGCAACCTGGTGGCCACCCAATTTCACCCGGAGAAAAGCGGTCGCTTCGGGCTGAACATCCTGGAAAATTTCCTGGCCTGGGACGGCAGGTATGCTGAGTAAACGAATTATTCCCTGCCTGGACGTGCGGGACGGCAAGACCACCAAGGGCATCAAGTTTCTGAACAATATAGATATCGGCGATCCTGTGGCCATGGCCCGGCAATACTACGAGGATGGGGCCGATGAAATAGTATTTTATGACATCACCGCATCCAGCGATCGCCGCAATATCATGATCGAGGTGGTGCGCCGGGTGGCCCGGGAAATTTTCATCCCCTTTTCGGTGGGGGGCGGGATTCGGACCCTGGAGGACATGCGGGAAGTGCTCCTGGCCGGGGCCGAGAAAGTGAGCGTCAACACGGCGGCGGTGCAAAGCCCCGACATCATCGCCCAGGGCGCCCGGTCCTTCGGCAGCCAATGCATCGTTTTGGGCATGGATGTGAAAAAGGTGGGGCCTTCAGCCAAGATCTCTTCGGGTTATGAAATGGTGATTCACGGGGGCCGGACCTTGATGGGCATTGACGCCCTGTGGTGGGCCCAGGAAGGGGAGCGTCTGGGGGCGGGAGAGATTTGCCTCAACTCCATCGATGCGGACGGCACCCAGGAAGGCTATGAATTGACGCTCACCCGTATGATTTCCGAGGCGGTTTCCATCCCGGTCATTGCCTCCGGGGGCGCCGGCCGCCCCGAACACCTGGCCGAGGTGCTCACCCAGGGGAAGGCCGACGCCGCCCTCATTGCATCCATGATTCATTACGGCACCTATTCCATCAAAGGCATCAAAGAGTATCTGGACCAACAAAACATACCCACCCGCCTCACCTGGTAGGATCGAGGAGGCCCACCCCCAGGGGGACCATGAACGACGAAGGGGAACTCGAATTCACCACATATCCGGATGAGCACCCGGAGGTGTTGGAGCCGGAAGTGGAGGAGTTTGGCGAGGGGGAAGACACCTCCCTCCCCATACCTTCGGAGCTTGATCCCCTGCAGGCTTACCTGAGGGAAGCCAACCGTTTCACCCTGTTGACCCCGGAGGAGGAAAAATCCCTGGCCACCCTTTACCGGGAAACCGGGGACAAAGATGCAGGCACCAGACTCATTACCAGCAATTTGCGCCTGGTGATTAAAATTGCCCTGGAGTTCCAGAAATACTGGATGAAAAACCTCCTGGACCTGATTCAGGAGGGCAATATCGGCCTCATGCAGGCCATCAAAAAGTTCGACCC
>JBAQHL010000735.1:0-6794 GCA_049288295.1 Desulfobaccales bacterium | reverse complement strand
CCCCCCGCCAGTCTGGGCCGACACCTGGGTCGGCCCCTATGAATGTTAAAAGAGAAGATGGTATAAGACGCCAAGATGCAAAGCGAAAGGGCGGGTTTAGAACTCATCCCTACGTCTCTGGTTCTGCTGGCAAAATTCAGGCAGCCCCACCCTCTTTTTCCTCATAGCGGCACCAACTCAACTTGACCCCAGGCCCCCAACTGTTCCCCCACAATCACCACCGCGCCATGAACGCCGGGGATGGTGGCAATCCAGGCCAGGGCCTCGTTCACGGCTGACGCCCCCGGCACCCGGTTCCCCAGAGCGGTGGCGCAGGCATCGGCCAGAGCGGTGTCCGGGGCGACCACACAGGCGGCGTCGGCCTTGCCAAAACTGAGGGAGTGCCCCACCGTCCCCGAAGAGGTGCACACTCCCCAGGTTTCCTGATCAGGATAAATTTTGAGGCCCACTTTGTGGCTGAGGGGAGAGGCGCCGGCAGACAGAGACACCGTGGCCGGCTCTTTTAGGTGCATGAAGATGTCACCGCCATTTTCAATGATGATTTCCCCGGAGAAGGGCAACAGGGCCTGGCCGACCCGGGCGGCGATAGCCCCGGCCACCGCGGCCATGGGACCGACCCCGGCCCCGGCTCCGGCCTTGATCATGTCCCGAACCAGGGGCGGGGCATAGGGATCAGAGGTCCAGGGCGCCAGCGTGGTGAGAAATTCCGGGTGCTGTTGAATATAGGTTTCCAACTGCTGCCGTTCCTGAATTACCTGGCGGCGGACCTCCACGGAAAGGTCGAGTTGGGCCAGGACCATGAGATCCGTTTCTTGGACTGCCACCCGGAAGCTCGTCAAACCGGGGCGCTGCATGCGGGTGCGGTAGGTGCGGGGCTGGGGTGCAAGGCCTGGCTGGAGCATGTCATCATTTTCTCACAAAAAAAAGAAGATGAGAACATCCCCTGTTTTGAGAAAATATCTCAAAAAAAAATTATTAAAATACAAGAATAATTTCTTGACAAAGTAAAATAAATGACCGTAATATTCTTTTAAAATAATAATTCTTTTCATGTGAGAATGTAAATTTTCTCAAACATATCTTTTAACCAGTTAATATTGTTTTACTATTTAATCAGTATGCAGGATATGGCATTTATTTTGCACACCTTACTACACGAAGGAAAATGGGCATGAGGAAATATGTGTTCGCATCCAGCCGAACCAGGTCCTCTGTCTCAACCGCGGGGGAGGAACGGTAGCCGGGTTTTCCCAACCATGGCCCCGATTAGGCTATGAAATTAATTCCCAACACTTACAATTGGGAAGGATGGGCCCAGAGAGCTCTGGCGTTAATCAGGGGGTGTCAGATTGCTCTGGCGCAGGCCAAAGAAGAGCAGCCTTTCCTTCAGGAGGTTTGCCGACTGCTGGTTGAGATTGGGGGGTATCCCCTGGTCTGGGTGGGACTATCAGAAGACAACAAAACCAAGAAAATTAATCAGATAGCCCACGCCGGCTTAGCTCTGGGGCTGTTGGAGCGCCTGCCCCGCACCTGGAAAGAAGAGGGACCGGGCCGCGACCCCACCGGGGCCGCCATCCGCAACGGCCAACCGGTCTTTTGCCCGGATATCCATGCTGAACCTGCTTGTGCCGACTACGAGGACATAGCCGACACCTTAAGCCTGACCTCTTGTCTGGCCCTGCCCCTGAGCCATCAGGGCAAGGTCTTTGGGGCCCTCACCCTGTATGCCGCCAGCCCCGGGGCTTTTTCCGCCGATGAACGGGAATTTCTCCGGACCCTCGCCGCGTTTTTTTGTCAGGGTCTGGCGGCCTTGCACCTGAAAGTAGAACTCAGCTGGGTTGAAGAACGGTTAGGCTATAAAAATAAGATCTTAGATTCCTCGCCTTACTCCATTTTTGTCCTCGACCTTGAGGGCGCCATCACCTCCGTCAATAAAGCTGCGTGCAGGTCCCGGGGCTTCACCCGGGAGGAGTTGATGGGCTTGCGCTGGCGGGATCTGGAGCCCAGAGAATACCAGGAGTTACTGGAGGAACGCCGTCAAAAGCTGATTTCCGAGGGAGAGACGGTCTTTGAATCGGTCCATGTGCGGAAAGACCGCAGTTCTTTCCCCGTGGAGACCCATGCCCGGATAATCGACCTCAAGGGTGAGAAAACCATCCTCAGCATCGTTCTTGATCTTACTGAACGCAAGCGGCTCGAAGAAATTCTCCATGAGACTGAGGAAAAATATCACAATATTTTCAGCAACATGCAAGTGGGCATTTTTCGGTGGCGCCTCAGCGATGGCAGGATGTTGGAGGGTAACGACCGCATGGCTCAAATGTTGGGCTATAAGACCAAGGAAGAGCTGGTCCAGGAATTTGTGGCCCAAAACCATTTTGTGGAGCCGGATGCCAAAGAGCGCATGCTGGAGAAGGTCATCAACCATCAACTCCAAAATATTGAAACCAGGTTTTTCCGCCGGGACGGTTCCGTCCTCTGGCTGCTCTGTTCCGCCCGCGTTTACGGGGAGCGGGATTATCTCGAAGGGGTGGCCACTGACATCTCAGAGCTCCGGCAGACCAAAGACACTTTGGAACAAACCGAGGTCCAACACCGAACGCTGGTCGAGCAACTTTTGGGGCGCACCATGCTATTCGCCGTGGAGCAGCAGCAACTAACTAATGAAATCCACCGGGAAAAAGAGTTGTCCGAGAAAATCCTGGGGCATTGCGAGGACGGGGTGGCGGGTTTTGACCGGGACTTTCACATCACCCTGTGGAATGCCCCCATGGAACATCTCACCGGGCTTTCCAAGCATAAGGTCCTGGGGAAAGGCCTTCTGGTGACGCTTCCCCTTCTCCAGGAGGTCAATGAGAAAAGTCCCATTCTGGGAGCCGGGGGCCACCGGAGTTTTCTGGACCGGAACCAGGCCATGAAGCTTACCCCCGGCGGACCGGAAGGATTTTACTCGGGCCATGTGGCGCCGCTTCTCAACGAAGCAGGAGAAGTGCACGGCGGGGTGCTCATCATCCACGACATCACAGCAATGAAGCAGGTTGAGAAAGCACTCCGGGAACAGCAAGGCCTCCTGGAAGGTGTCATAGCTTCGGCCGAGGAAGGCATCGCGGTTCTGGACCGGAACCTGGCGCTCGTCAAAGTCAATCCCACCATCGAGAAATGGTTCGCCCACGATCAACCTTTATTGGGAAAAAGCTGTTATGCAGTAATTCATGGCGCGCTGGACCCCTGTGAAAACTGCCCGGCCCTGAAGACCCTGGTCAGCGGGGAGCCGGGGCATGAGGTGGTGCCCAAATGGGGCCCCAGGGAAGAATTGTCAGGCCAGGTGGAGCTGTTTTCATATCCAGTGAAGGACCCGAATACCGGCGTTACGGTGGGGGTCATCATGAGGATATTGGATATTAGTGATAAGATCCAAGCCGAAAAGTTCCTCCAGGAAAACTGCGATCGCCTGAAACTGGTGGTGGACAGTCTCCCCATGGTGGTGGGCCGTCTTTACCAGGATGGGTCCGTTACCTTTTTAGATGAGAAAATTAAAGAGATTACCGGCTATGCCTCCAATGACTTTGGTCCAGGAGGAAAACCCTGGACCGAAAACATCGTCGAAGAAGATCAGGAGCAATACCGCAAGGCCTTTCTCCACGCCTTGGGCGCCGACCATACCTATGTGCGGCAATACCGCCTGAAAACCAGGGATGGCCGAACTATCTGGGTGCAGGAAAGCGGCCGCATTACCTGCGATGCCCAGGGGCGGGCCCTGCATACGGACATTGTGCTCCTGGATGTCACGGAGCGCAAGCAGGCCGAAGAAATGCGGCCCCAGTTTGAAGCCCAGTTGCGCCAGGCCCAGCGCATGGACGCCATCGGCAGTCTGGCCGGGGGCATTGCCCATGATTTTAATAATATTCTCGGGGTGATGCTGGGCTACACCGAGATGGCCCTCATGAGCCTCAAGGAAGATGACGGCCTGAAGCGCCGGCTGCAACAAGTGCTTAAGGCCGGGAAACGGGGCAAGGACCTGGTGAGCCAGATCCTTTCTTTCAGCCGGCCCAGTCCCCAGGAGCGGCGGCCGGTGAAATTGAGCGGCATCGTCAAAGAAGCCGTGAATATGCTCCGGGCCACCCTGCCCAGCACCATAGAGCTCAAAATGCGCCTGGAGGAGGATCAGGACGTTTCCCTGGCCGACCCCACCCAGATGCACCAGGTGATCATCAACCTGTGCGCCAATG
Source organism: Desulfobaccales bacterium (assembly GCA_049288295.1). Taxonomy (GTDB): domain Bacteria; phylum Desulfobacterota; class Desulfobaccia; order Desulfobaccales; family 0-14-0-80-60-11; genus JBGSLA01. The sequence goes on along the minus strand of JBAQHL010000735.1, from coordinate 2,565 downwards.
CCGCCCATGCCATGCGGGAGAAGGGGGGGCTTATGGACATCTCGGTCAAGCCGGTCAATCTGGACGCCAAGGCTGCGGCCCATTTCCACGGTCTGGCGCCGGGGCCCCACCTGCGGCTGAGCGTCAAGGACACCGGCCACGGCATGGACCGGGAAACCATGGAGAAAATTTTCGACCCGTTTTTCACCACCAAGAAGATGGAAGAGGGCACCGGTATGGGCCTGGCCGTAATCCACGGCATTATCAAGGCCCACAAGGGAGCCATTACCGTGCAGAGCAAGGTGGGGAGAGGCTCCGAATTTCAAATCTTCCTGCCCCGGGTGGAGGCCACCGAGCTGCCGCGAGTCCCTGAAGCGCCCGAAGTGGAAAAGGGTAAAGAAAGACTGCTCTTTGTTGATGATGAGGAGTGGCTGGTGGATATGTGGAAGGAAATCCTGGAGAGCCTGGGGTATCGGATGACCGTCACTACCAGGCCCCTGGAGGCCCTGCAACTATTCAAAGACAATCCCCAGGATTTCGACCTGGTCATCGCGGACCAAACCATGCCCCAGATGACCGGCCTGGAATTAGCTCAGGAACTGTTGGCCTTACGGCCCGAGTTGCCCATCATCCTGGTCACCGGTTTCAGCCAGGTGGTCACGCCGGAAAAGGCCAAGGCTGCAGGCGTCCGGGAATATATTATGAAGCCGCTGTCCATCAGCGAACTTACCAATGCCATCAGCCAGGCCCTGGGGAAGGAACCTCAGGGTTAAACCGAAGGAGCAAGGGATCCATTAAGTAACTGGATTTTCGAGGGTAGCCATGGAAACAAATGTTGCCGATCAAGGAAACGGGGAGATTCCCATGGGTAATGTGCTGATCATCGACGATGACGAGCTGTTTTGCGAGATGTTGTCCGAAATGGTCACCGAAATGGGCCACGGGGTGAAATTCACCCATAGCCTGAACGACGGTGTTGTTGAGGCCCTCAACGGCTCCTATGATGTAATCTTTCTGGATGTCCGCATGCCGGACGGCAGCGGCCTCAGGGCTCTTCCCAAGATCCGGGAATTAACCGATCCCCCGGAAGTCATTATCATCACCGGGGCCGGGGACCCGGACGGGGCTGAGTTGGCCATTGTCAACGGGGCCTGGGACTACATCGAAAAGCAGTCCTCCATCAAGCGCATGACCCTGCCCCTGGTGCGGGCCCTCCAGTACCGCGAGGAAAAGAAGGTGAGGCGGCCGGCGGTGGCCCTGAAGCTCGACGGCATTGTCGGGGACGGCTTCAAGATGCAGGCCTGCTATGACATCGTGGCCCAGGCCGCGGACAGTGACGCCAATGTCCTGATTTTCGGCGAGACCGGCACCGGCAAGGAACTGTTCGCCCGGGCGGTGCACGCCAACAGTCACCGCAGCAACAAGAGCTTTGTGGTGGTGGACTGCGCGGCCCTGCCCGAATCCCTGGTGGAAAGCGCCCTCTTTGGCTACGAGAAAGGCGCTTTCACCGGCGCGGACAAGCCCCAGTTGGGCCTCATTAAGCAGGCCGACGGCGGCACCCTTTTCCTTGATGAAGTAGGGGAGTTGCCTCTCATCATGCAGAAGGCCTTTTTGCGGGTCCTCCAGGAGCGCCGCTTCAGGCCCCTGGGCGCCCGCCAGGAGGTGGAGAGCAATTTTCGCCTCTTGGCCGCCACCAACCGGGACCTGGACCTGGCCGTGGCCGACGGCACCTTTCGCAAGGACCTCCTTTTCCGGCTGCGCTCCTTGAGCCTCACCCTGCCGCCGCTCAGGGACCATCTGGAAGACATCAAAGACCTGGTCCTCTACCAAACCGGCAAGTTGTGCGACTCCTACAACATCCCCCAGAAGGGTTTTGCCCCCGAGTTTTTTGAATGCCTCCTGGCCTATGAATGGCCCGGCAACGTCCGGGAGCTCATCAACACCCTGGACCGGGCCATAGCCGAAGCCCGCCATGAGCCCACCTTATACCCCAACCACCTGCCGAGCTACATCCGGATCCAGGCGGTGCGGAACGCCGTCAGCCGGGAAACCCAGGAGATGTCCCCGGCTGCGGCGGTGGCTGCGGGAGTGAACCTCCCCAAACTGCGGGACTACCGGGAGGCCGCGGTGGCCCAGGCTGAAAGGGAGTACCTCCAGGAGCTCATGGTCCTGGCCCAAAATGACCTCCAGGAAGCCTGCCGCATCTCGGATATGTCCCAGCCCCGGCTGTATGCCTTGTTGAAAAAACACCGGGTGAATCGGTCCAAAATTGCTCTTGAGAAAAAGTAAAATTTATTGATAAAGAAGAAAAATCTCTTAAGTAAAGATAATTTATCCAGGTAATCAGCAACTGGATGGCGACCGCACTGGTAAGAGAATTTCGCCAATTCCCCCCCTGCCAGCTCCAGGTTCTTTCCTTAAGAAATCCTTTCACCATCACCCCTAAATATAGGGGAACCTCCCTGGTTCCCGAGCTCCTGCGTGGGAACCCCAGGTAACAGCCCAACTCCGATTTTCCATAAAACATAGTTATTTGTATTAGTTGAATGCATTCAAGGATTAGAGCCCCAGGGAGAACCAGCCACC
>JBAQHL010000734.1:0-2656 GCA_049288295.1 Desulfobaccales bacterium | reverse complement strand
GCACAACATCAACGACCTGGTGGCCTTGTTATATGAAGGCACTTATTGGAACAAAAACGCCAGCCGGCGGGTGACGGTGGAGGTGCGGCCGACTCTCGTGGGGCACGTGCGGGGTTTTTTCCAGGTTTTGCGGGAGTCCACCATCCCTCACCTCTATCAGGCTATTGTTGAACTTTCTCAACAGGTGAAGGGGACGCATCAAGAAACGGACGAGTTTGGCCACTTGCGGGGGAAGCGGGTGGAGATCAACCAGGCGTATCTCCTGCAGGAATTCCGCAGCAATTTGAAGATGTTCGCGGACCTGTGCCGGGCCCGCGGCATCACTCCGGTGCTCATGACCCAGCCCAACCGTTTGTCAGGGAATCTTGACCCCCAGACCTGGAAGGAGGTGCAGGTTCTGGAGGATAAGGGGATAAGCCTTCGGGAATTCGGGGAACTGCATGGCCTGTTCAATCAGGCCATCCGGGAGGTGGGAGCCGCAGACCAGGTTTTGGTGGTGGACCTGGCCCGGGAAATTCCCCCGGAGGAAAGGTATATTTACGACCCCGTGCACCTCACGGAGCGGGCTTCGAAGTTGGCGGGGGAGATTATCAGCCGGGAGTTGGCGCCGGTGGTTAAGGCGCGGCTGCAGGCCAGAGGATGGGGGAGCATTCAGCAGCCAGCAGTTAGCAGTCAACCGCCAGGAACAGCGAAGTAAAGGCAGGGTGGGTGGTGCCCAGCCAAATTCTTAGCAGGCGATTTTCCTCACCACCTGTGCCACCAGCATTCCCAAGGCGGGATGCGCTTCCCTTTCCCGCCCTACAGTACTGAATTCGGTATAACATGGTAATACGAGGTTCCAGCCCGTTAAGGCACGGGCAAGATGCCCGTGCTACCGGCCGATGCGGGAGCACAGGCTTTAAGCCTGGGCAGGAACAGGCAAGATGCCTGTTCTCCCGAGATGTGGGTTAGGCGAGAGGCGTTGGTAGAGTAAATGTGGGGGGCAGGCACTGCTCGCCAAATAATTGATGGGCGGGGGCCAACCCTACATATACTTTTCGGAGAAGTTCCTCATGAGCCTCTGGTTCACCCGTTAATTATGAAAAGTTTCCCCCCTCACCCCAACCCTCTCCCCCCGCAAGCGGGTGGAGAGGGGGGTATGAGGACTGGTGCGTAAAACGCACCCTACACTCGAAACTCGAAACAGAAAACTCGAAACTTTCCAAGCCAGTCCTACTTCCCTTTGTCCTCAGCCGCGGGCTTGAACTTCAGGGCCAGACCGTTAATACAGTAGCGCAGGCCGGTGGGCGCGGGGCCGTCGGTGAAAACGTGCCCCAGGTGGCTGTCGCAGCGGGCGCAAAGAACCTCGGTGCGCTTCATGAAGAAGCTGTCATCCGGTTTGGTGGCCACGTGGTTGGGAATGGGCTGGAAGTAGCTCGGCCAGCCGGTGCCGGACTCAAATTTGGCCTCCGAGTCGAAAAGGGGCAGGTCACAAGCCGCACAATGATAGACCCCTTTGCCCTTATTAGTGTTCAGGGCGCAGGAAAAGGGGGGTTCAGTGCCTTTTTGCCGGAGAACGCGATACTGTTCCGGGGTGAGGAGTTGGCGCCACTCCTCATCGCTTTTTACTATCTTGTCGACCATGATAGTTCCTTTCTCAGGGAGTGTTACAGCTTGGGAATCGGCCCGGGTGCTGCAGAGCCAGGCCACGATGCCAAAAATCAGGGCCAGACCGAGAAGGCCATAGGAAAAAAATCGAGACATGATACGTCCTTTTTTGCTTTAACCGGATTAACCTGAGGGAATATTTCTCTCACGCTTTCATTTAAACATAATTCATTCCAGAGGTGAGTCAATAGTCTGCTAAGCTTGCTCGGGAGACCCTCGCCCGGAGGTTCGGAAAGCGGCCATAGAGGGGTTGCGGGGGGTATAACCCGACAGGTTCTTTGACTTTGGGCCATTTGCCCAATCCGGGAAGAAAATTGTGTCCCCACCTTGCGGATGCCTTAAAAAGGCCTAATGTTTATTAGTATTAAGGATAACAAGTTGATTTGTTCTTTAATATTCATGTTTTTTTAAGAATTTATTGATATAATTCCAAATTTGAGAGAATAGCCTCAAAAGTTAAATAAATCGCCATAGGGGGGAATGTGATGTCATACTCTTACGACACCCTGAAAGCCAAGATTGTGGATTTCTATCCGGAGATCGAAAAACATCAAATTCAAACCAGCCTGACCTTTGACAAAGAGAAAAACGTCTATGTCATAAAATTGGCGAAAGGAAAACACGCTCTCACCACCTTTCTGGAGAAACCGGACGCGGATGCCTGCATCGAGGGCAAAAAATGCGTATATCTCGGCTTGCATATCGCTGAGTTCATGAAGAATTTTGAGTTGGGAGAAAAGTAGGCCCATGGCAAAGTTTGCCCTTTTTGCGTTTAACGGCGAGGCCATGTGTTTCATTCATGTTTTGCTGAACGGTATGGACCTCAGGGACAAAGGGCATGAGGTGCACATTGTCATAGAGGGGGCGGCCTGCCGCCTGATCTCTGAGTTGGGGGAGACGGGCCACCCTTTCCAGCAGCTTTACAGCAAGGCCCGGGAAACTGGCCTCATTGCCGGTATTTGCAAGGCCTGCGCCCAGAAAATGGGGACCCTGGAGGCCGCCCAGGCCC
>JBAQHL010000733.1:0-3794 GCA_049288295.1 Desulfobaccales bacterium | reverse complement strand
CGCCTGACTCCTTGTGGCCGCTGCAACGGCCGGGGCAAGGTAGCCAGCGCCGAACCCCAGCACTGTCCCGATTGCCGTGGACGAGGCCGCCCGGTTAAAGGTCCGGGGCTTTTTCGCAGCGGCCCGGATTGCCGGCGCTGCCGCAACACAGGTTTTGTCCGGGAACAGTCCTGTCCGGTCTGCGAGGGCAGGGGCCAGCATCAGCAGTTCCGCACCTATCACCTCGACATTCCGGCCGGCACTGAAGAGGGGGCCCGGTTTCGTTTTGCGGGGGAAGGCGGCGAGAGTTTTCGGGGAGGCTCGCCTGGCAATCTGGAGGTGGTCATTTCGGTGGCGCCCCATGAATTTTTCACCCGTAAGGGACGGGACCTCCACTATCAGTGTAAGGTTTCTTTCGCCCAGGCGGCCATGGGAGGGGAAGTACAGGTGCCCACCCTGCGAGGCTGTGTTACCCTGACCCTGCCCAGGGGCACCAAGAGCGGCAGTATTTTCCGCTTTCCGGAATTTGGCGCTCCGGGGGGCTCCCATCAGCCTCCGGGGGATCAGATCGTGGAGGTGGTGGTGGCCACCCCCGAGCCTCTGGGCGCGGGGCAACTCAATATCATGGCGAAACCAGCCGGTCTGGGGAAAACCTACCTGAATCGAGCGGCTCATGAATGAATTTACGCACCTGGACAAAGCGGGAAAACTGCGCATGGTGGAGGTGGGGGAAAAACCCGAGACCCTGCGCCGGGCCACCGCCACCTGCCGCATCCTGGTGGGCCCCAAGGTGTTTCCCCGTCTTCTGGCCGCGGATATCCCCAAAGGTGACGTCTGGGCCGCAGCCCGGCTCGCCGGCATTATGGCGGCCAAGAACACGGCCCAAATCATCCCCTTGTGCCATCCCTTGCCCCTGACCGGGGTGGATATCGATTTTTCTCCTGACCTCGAAGCCCAGGCGGTAGTGGTGCGGGCCGAGGTGCGCACCCGGGCGCGCACCGGGGTGGAAATGGAAGCCCTGGTGGCTGCCGGCGTGGCAGCCCTTACTATCTATGACATGTGCAAAGCCCTGGACCGGGAAATGGTCATTGAGGACCTCTTCCTGGTGGAGAAAAGCGGCGGCGCCAGCGGGCATTACCAGCGCCTGTCTACCGATAATTTGCCCAAGAGAGCCGGCCATGAACCTTGATCGTCTCGAGTTTTTCCGTAACCTTTTACAGGAGCGCATCAACGAGCTCCTGGGCGAGGCCGACAAGACCCGGAATGTTATGACCGGGACTGGGGCCTCCGCTTTCCCGGACCCCACCGACCGGGCCACCCTGGAAACCGACCGCAACTACACCTTGCGTATAAGGGACCGGGAGCGCAAGCTGATCCTGAAAATTCGGGAAGCCCTGGAACGCATTGAACTGGGCACCTATGGAGTGTGCGAGATTTGCGGTTGCGATATTTCCGAAAAGCGCCTCAAAGCGAGGCCGGTGACCACCATGTGCATCGCCTGCAAGTCCCGCATGGAGGATTTGGAGAAGGTTCGGGGGGCCTGATCCGGTTATCGGTTATCGGTTTTCTGTTTTCGGTCAAAATAAATTAAAATACGTTGGTTTGTTTCAATTAGAAATCAGGATTGACTAAACCAAAGTCGAGGAGAATTCTGGAATCGTTGGCAACGCAGGTTTCTATCCCAAGATGAGATGGCAACTCAACTGTGCCTGGCAAGAAAAAATCCTCTCCCCCAGGGCCTGGCGGCTGAATCCTTCCTTGGTTTCCTTAACCTCAAAATTCGTTTTTTTCTTTCCTAGCATTGTGGAAACCTCTGTTCTTGAAACCTCTGTTCTGAAAAGTTCCAAGTTTCGAGTGTCGAGTTTCTATAACTTTAGAGCGGGAAAGCGCAGCGCAGCCCGCCATGGTGGGTTACATCGAACATTTGCAGGCAGGAGGCGCGGCGCTTTCCCGCCCTACGCTTTTTTTGAACTTTGAACCTTACCTTGAACCTTGAACTTTTCAAGACAGTCGCTCATGAGCCTTTGGCTCTCTCAAAACCATGAAAAGATTTGGTGGCACAGGTTTTCAACCTGTGCCTGGACGGGCTGGAAGCCCGTCCTACCGGTCCCAGGTATGGTTGCGGGAAATAGAGGCGATTGAACTTTTCGTAACAGTAATTAAAAACTGAAAACCGGAAACGGCATCACACCCATGAGCTCACTTGTAGACCTGAAGGAACTCTCCCTGGCGGAGCTGGAGGAAACTGTCACCGCCTGGGGACACCCCCGCTTCCGGGCCCGGCAAATCCTCAAGTGGGTCTATAAAGGCGTTCGTGACTTTGACGAGATGACCGACATCAGCCGGAGCTTTCGGGAAGAACTGGCCTCCCGGGCCCGCCTGAGCGCTCTTCCCCTGTCGGCCCGGCAGGTGTCCCAGGACGGCACCCAGAAATTCCGCTGGCTGCTGGAGGACGGCGCCAGCATTGAATCCGTTCTCATACCGGAGGAAGACCACAGCACCCTGTGCCTTTCCAGCCAGGCGGGCTGCGCCCTGGGCTGCCGCTTCTGCCTTACCGCCCGCCAGGGGCTGACCCGGAACCTCAGCGCCGCGGAAATGGTCAACCAGGTCCTGGCGGTGCGGCCCCAGGCCCCGGCCGCCAAGCCCCTCACCAACCTGGTGTTTATGGGGATGGGTGAGCCTCTGGCCAACTTCGACACCCTGGTTCGGGCCATCCGCGCCATTCAGGCCCCCTGGGGGCTCAATTTTTCCAAGCGGCGGGTGACCGTGTCCACTGCGGGGATGGCTCCCGACATTTCCCGCCTGGGAGAAGAGGTGCGTGTCAACCTGACGGTGTCTTTGAACGCGGTGGACGACGCCACCCGGGACAGCATTATGCCCGTCAACCGGCGCTATCCTCTGAGCGAGCTCCTGGCTGCGTGCCGCGCCTTTCCCCTGCCGCGGCACCGGCGCATCACCTTTGCCTACGTCCTGCTGGCCGGGGTCAATGACGAGCCCGCCATGGCCCGGGAGCTGACCCGGCTTCTTAAGGGGTTTCGGGCCAAGGTTAATCTCATCCCCTTTAACCCCCTGCCGGAGCTGCCCTTTGCTGCGCCGGACCCCGCCCGGGTTTTGGAGTTTCAGGAAATTATCCGCCAGGCCAATTATCCGGTGTTTGTCCGGGAATCCCGGGGCCAGGATATTGCGGCGGCTTGCGGCCAACTGGCGGGGAATTGGCCCTGAGGCCGGGAGATGGCAGGGGAGGGGGGACCCAGAAGGCTGAAACAAAGGCGGGACGCGCTCTCGCTTTCCGCCCTAAAGGCTCTGAGGCTTATGCTATGCATCCAGAGCACCAATAGTGGCGGGCGGGGACGCCCGCCCTACACTACTGCTACGAAAAGTTCAAGGTTCAAGGTTCAAAGTTGAGCCGTAGGGCGGGAAGGCGCAGCGCATCTGGCCTTCAGGCGTTAGGCCCGACCGGCTGGCGGGCACGGAGGCCCGCCCTACCGACCTATTCATGATTTTGAGAGAGGCGACAGCTCATGAGCTCCTGGGCAGTGCCCACCCCACATTTCCTGATGCTGGTCATATTGAGCGGTAGCACGGGCTTCCAGCCCGTGACGGCTCGAGCCAGATGCCCGGGCTACCGGCCGTAACCCGGGAGCGCGGGCGTCCCGCCTGTGGCACAGGCAAGATGCCTGTGCTCCCTGAGAGACATTGATGTCTGTCGTCCCCAGGCAAGCCTTCGCTACCGAGCCATCCACGAAAAAATTGCCCCCTCACCCTGTAACTAGACGTGCTCTGATGATATAATGCCGCATTCATAATGACCTGCA
>JBAQHL010000732.1:0-1859 GCA_049288295.1 Desulfobaccales bacterium | reverse complement strand
ACATTAAGCCTTGTTTAAAATAATTAAAAACTCCTTAAGCTTACCGGGCCGGCGCCTCATGGCCGCAAAGGTACTATACAGCTTTTTGCCAATTTTACAAAATGGTCTTCTTTGTAGGAAGGGTTATCCTTGGACAGGGAATCTATGAGCGAGGCTCCCTCCCCCTCGATGGGAAAGGGCTGGGGTGGGGGTGGTAACTTTCAGAGCCGTGGGGCGGGAAAGCGTAAGCGCATCCCACCTTCAGACGTTCGGCCCGACCGGCTGGCTGCCACGGAGGCCCGCCCTGCCAATCTTTTCATGGTGTTGAGGGGGTCAAAGGCTCATAAGGGAAATTATTTGAAGATAAAAGACTATTTGCTTCCCTCAGGATGAACATCAGGCTTTCCGCCAAGGGCTCAAACTGGAAAATATTCAGAAAAACTTACTTGCTGGGCGGCCCCCAGATTCCCACAAGTTCTTCCCAAACTCCCCTGGCCTTGAGAATGAGATCGGTGACTTCCCGCACCGCACCCTGGCCACCGGGGTTTATGGTCACCCAATGGGCCGCGGCCTTAACCTCCGGGACCGCATCCGCCACCGCCACCGCCAGGCCCACCCGGTAAAAGAGGGGCAGATCCACCAGTTCATCACCCACTGTCGCCGCTTCCTCGAAGCCCAGGCCCAGGGTGCGGCAGAGCTCCTCCAGGACCGGGGCCTTGTCCCGCAGCCCCTCAAAATAGCGGCTCACCCCCAATTCCCTCGCCCGCAGAAAGGCCGCATCCGAGCGCCGCCCGGAAAGAAAGGCCACCTCCACGCCGCCCTGCTGGGCCATCTTGATGCCGTGGCCGTCCCGGACGTGGAAAACCTTGAACACTTCTTCCCTGGGGCCGAAATAAAGGGAGCCGTTAGTGAGGACGCCGTCCACGTCCAGGATGAGCAGGCGCACCCGTAAGGCGCGCTGCCAGACCTCGGGCGGGTAAGTTTGCGCGGTCATGGGCTTTTATACTCCTCTATCAGGGCATGCAGGGCTTTAAGAGTGCGCCAGAGCCGGGGAACGTCATCTAATGCCAGGGAGTTGGGCCCGTCGCACCGGGCCTTTTTCGGGTCGGGGTGCACTTCCAGGAAAATGCCGTCAACGCCTGCGGCCACCCCGGCCCGGGCCAGAAGGGGCACAAACTCCCGTTGGCCCCCCGAGCAGGACCCCTCGCCCCCGGGAAGCTGCACACTGTGGGTCGCGTCCAGGATCACCGGGCAGCCCAGCCCCCGCATAATGGCGAGGCTGCGAAAATCCACCACCAGGTTGTTGTAGCCGAAGCTCGCGCCCCGCTCGGTGAGGAATATCCGGGAGTTGCCGGTGGAGCGGGCTTTTGCCACCACCTGCGCCATATCCCAGGGGGCCAAAAACTGGCCTTTTTTGATGTTCAGCACCTTGCCGGTGGCCGCCGCGGCCACCACCAGGTCCGTCTGCCGGCACAAAAAGGCCGGGATTTGCAACACATCCAGGACTTCGGCGGCGGGGGCCACCTCGGCCACCTGGTGCACGTCGGAAAGCACCGGCAGCCCCACCTCCTCTTTCACCCGGGCGAGGATTTCCAGGCCTCTTAGCAGCCCCGGCCCCCGGAAGGAGGTGATGGCGGTGCGGTTGGCCTTGTCATAGGAGGCTTTGAAAATCAGGGGAAGCCCAAGCTCTAAGGCATACTCTTTCAGGGTGCGGGCGGTCTCCAGGGTAAGGACTTCGTCCTCCATGACGCACGGCCCGGCGATCATGACCAGGTTGCCGCTTCCTAACCAAAAGTCAGAGATTTGCAATTTGCCTGTCAATATAAGTGCTCTACCTATTGTAGTTTTTTGTCATCCTGAGCGGAGCGAAGGATCTCAAG
>JBAQHL010000731.1:0-2296 GCA_049288295.1 Desulfobaccales bacterium | reverse complement strand
CCATTCTTGTTATGCATATCGGGCATCGCCGGGATGTCTACCGTTAATACGGGAAGGAGAGAGCCGTTGATGCTAATGGCGGGATGCACGGCGCTTTCCGGGCCTACACTTGCTTAATAACATTATTTCAAAGGTTAAATCAGTTTTATTCATTTCTATGGGAATCGTAATTTCACTCTATAGATAACTTTATCTCATCAAAATCAAAAGCAAATGCGACAAGATTTTTAGCCACTTCATCAATTCCCACGTTTTTTACAAAAAATGCAACCATCATTCTTCTCCCCTGAGGACTGCAGGGCGGGAAAGCGAGAGCGAATCCCGCATGTTGCATCATTTCATCTGGGCACGGCGAGCCGTGCCCCCTACTTTTATGGTAGCATGGTATTTGCATTTAAACAGTGGCAAAGCTATCCAGCCTGTGCAAAACGCAGGCTAAAGCCTGCGGCTACATTTTTCAAGTGCCTCTTTTAACCGAAAATCGAAAACAGTGTTAGGCCAGACCCTCTCCCGTCAGGCTTTTCAAGGCCTCCAGGTATTTGGCCCGGGTGTTGGCCAGGACCTCAGGGGGCAATGGCGGCGGGGGCGGCTGTTTGTTCCAGTGGAGGGACTCCAGGTAGTCCCGCAGGTATTGCTTGTCGTAGCTTTTCTGGGGCCGGCCGGGGGCATAGTCGTCTTCGGGCCAGAAGCGGGAGGAATCAGGGGTGAGGGCCTCGTCGATAAGCAGAAGCTCACCGTTGATGAGGCCGAACTCGAACTTGGTGTCCGCGAGTATTATCCCCCGGGGCTCGGCCCAGGCGCTGGCCCGGCGGTAAAGGGTCAGGCTCACTTCCTTAACCTTGGCGGCCAGATCGGCGCCGATGGCGGCGGCGGCCTGGGCAAAGGTGATGTTTTCGTCATGGGTGCCCAACTCCGCCTTGGTGGAAGGGGTGAAGATGGGTGCGGGCAGGCGGTCCGACTCCTTAAGCCCCGCGGGCAGGTTAATGCCGCAGACCGCCCCGGTTTTTTTGTAGTCGGCCCAGCCGGAGCCGGCCAGATACCCCCGGACGATGCATTCCACCGGCAGAGGCCTGGTCTTTTTGACCAGCATGGTGCGGCCCTGCAAAAGTTCCCGGTAGGGCTGACAGGCCGGGGGAAAATCCTTGACGTCCAGAGAAATGAGGTGGTTGGGGATGACGTCGGATAACTGGCGAAACCAGAAGGCCGAGATTTGGGTTAAAATGCGGCCCTTGTCCGGGATGGGGTCGCGCATGACCACGTCAAACGCGGAGATGCGGTCGCTGGCCACCAGGAGCAATTGGCCCCCCAAATCATAAATATCCCGCACCTTGCCCTGATGGCGGGGTCCCAAGCCAGGAAGATCGGTAACCAGAACAGGTGTGCTCATCGTTGTGCTTTTGGAGTCGCGGCCTTGGCGGCAGTTTTCGTCTTGGCCTTCGTCTTGGCCTTGCTATCGTTGTTGCCGTTGTTGTTGGCACTGGGTTTTGAAGCGGCAGCCTCAGGCTCCAATTTAACCAGTTTCGGGGCCTGCGCCAGACTTAACTCGCTTTTTAGTTTGGCGGCCATGTCCTCAGCCTGTTTCTTGCTGGTGAAAGGACCCGCCTTCACCCCATAATAAACCTTTTTCTCTGCGGCTCCCCGATAGACGTTGACGGGAATGTTTTTCCCCTGGAGCTTTTTCTTCAGTGCCAGGGCCTCGTCATAGTTGCGGTAGGTGGCCACCCACACCTGATACCGCTCTTTGGCGGCAGGCGGCGGCGCCTTTACCTCTTTGGCGGGGGGCGGGGTGGAGGCCTGGCTGGGGGCCGCCGGCGCCCGGTGCGGGGGGGCGGGTTCCACAGCCGTCTTCAGGGGAGGACCCCCGGCCTGGGGCAGTTTCAGGTCACCGGCTTGAGGCTGGACCGGCGCTGCCGGCGCAGTGGCCGTTAGGGCCGGTTCCCGGATGATGGGTCCCGGCACCACTTCAGCCTGGCGCATCAGAGCCCGGCCGCCCCAAACCAGGAGGATTAATGCCAGCACAGCTCCGGCCAGGCCCATGAGCAAGCGCCTGGGTAGGGCCGCGTCCTGGGTCTGCGTCAAATTCTGAATACCCTCAGCAACCTTCCCGGCGGCGCCCCTGGTCCCTTCCCAAAACTGTCCCCAAACCCGGGAAGCGGAACCCATGAGTCCGGCGGCCTGTTGTTGCCTTTCCGGAGTCCAACCGACCCATTTGCCGTAAGAGGGAGTCCGCCATGATTCCCGGCGCTGTTCCAGGGCTGCCAGGAAGGTTTCGGCGTCCTCGAACCGGTCCTGGGGG
>JBAQHL010000730.1:0-2315 GCA_049288295.1 Desulfobaccales bacterium | reverse complement strand
TGGACATCGGCTGCGGCGCCGGGGTGGATGCCATTATTGCCGCCATGATGGCGGGGCCCACGGGTTCGGTCACGGGCCTTGAGCTGGTCCCGGAGATGCTGGCCCGAGCGCAAGAAAATGTTAGACTTGCGGGCGCGCCGCCCATCGAATTCAAGGAGGGTGGCGCGGAGGCTTTGCCTTGCCCCGATAACAGCTTCGACGTGGTGATCTCCAATGGCGTTTTTAACCTGGTGGTGGATAAACTTAAGGCCTTGCAGGAGGTCTTTCGGGTTTTGCGGCCCGGGGGGCGGTTCCTGCTGGCCGACCAGGTGCTGGCCGGGGCTCTCCCCCAAGAAGTTCAAGCCCAGGTAGAGAGTTGGGCCAGGTGAGAAGGCGGGGCCGTGCCGGGAAGGGTCTTCCTGGCCATGCTTAGCCAAGCTGGCTTTGTCCAAGTTGACTTGGTGGGCGAAACCGGGTTCAATAGTTCGCCGGTCACCAGGGGGGTCTGGTTTCGGGCAGTGAAGCCGGAGAGCGCCGCGGTTCGGGAGGGCAACGGAACTTCGGGCCGGATCCTCGGTGGCGGCTGACCACCCGGCCGGGTGGCGGCTCCGGGGGAGCCGGACCGGGAAAAGGTTGCGGGGGCCAGCCCGCCGCCCATCTGTCCCCCAGGAGCTGGGGGCTCCGGGTGAGCTTGGCGAGCCGGGAGTTCATACCGGGAGCGTGAAAAAACTTCCCTTTTCACCTCTACCCTAACTTTCCCCCCTGATGTCTCAAGGGGAATTCGCCTCTGAGTAATAAACGCCATCGCCAAAGCCAGCCTTCATCCAGGCCATTTAAAGCGCTTGAATGAAGCTGATACCAACTTAACCAGGTATAAGCCTGGTAGGACGGGCAGGAGGCCCGGGCTCCCAGTCGTTACCCGGGGTACCGGCTGCCAGCCTGGGCTGAAACAGGCAAGAGGCCGGGTCTCCCGAAAAAAGAACGGCAACAAGAACAAAATTGCTTCTGAGTGAAGCGAAAAAGCTGTTGAGGTATATCCGCCGATGATTCCTAAACCCCTTGCCGTTAATCCGGACCACTTCCGCCAGGCCGCGGCTTCCCTGGCCGCCTCTCCGGCCTTGCGGGTTCTGGTGAACCTGGCCCGGGTCCGGCAGGCCGAGGTTTACCTGGTGGGGGGCACCGTCCGGGAACTGGCCCGGGGCGGCCGCACCCCCGACCTGGATGTGGCCGTCTCCCAACAGACCCTGGAGTTGGCCCAGGAGTTGGCGCAGGCCCTGGGGGGGACCTATGTCCTGTTGGCTGAGGGGGAGCGCACCGCCCGGGTGGTGGCGGGTGCAGATATTCTCGATTTGGCGGAATTTCGCGGTCCCGGCCTGATGGCCGACCTTAAGGGGCGGGACTTCACCATCAACGCCATGGCCCTGGACCTGGCCGAGCTGCTGGCCGGGCGCGGGCCGGAGTTGATTGACCCCCTGGGAGGCCTGGCGGACCTGGCGGCCGGGCAGGTGCGCCTGGTGGCGGCTGCCAATCTGGCCGCCGACCCCTTGCGCCTGCTGCGGGCTTACCGCTTCGCCGCCACTCACGATTTCCTGGTAACCCTGGACACCGAGGCGGCGATTAGGGGGTTGGCTCCGGCCCTGGCCGGGGTGGCGGGGGAGCGGGTCCACTATGAACTGTTTCAGCTTCTGGCCGCGCCCCGGGCCGGGGCAGTGGTGCGCGGTTTGGACCGGGTGGGGCTGCTGGTGCAGATTTTTCCGGAAGTGGCTGACATGAAAGGGGTGCCCCAGGACGGCTACCATCATTTGGATGTCTTCGAGCATTCCCTGGAAACCCTGGCCCAGTTGGAGGTGGTTTTGGGGGCTCCGGAGCGATTTTTCGAGGCTCTGGCCGCCCCGGTCCGGGACAAAGGGGCCGAGCCGGGAGCGGCGGCAGTGCTCAAGGTGGCGGCCCTCTTCCACGACGTCGGCAAACCCCAGGTGCAGGAGCGCCGCCTCAGTCCGGCCCGCTACACCTTTTATCACCACGAGCAGGTGGGGGTGGAAATTTTCAAGGTGGCCGCCCGGCGGCTGCGCTGCAGCCAGGCTCAAACCAGGGCGGTTTGCCATTTCATTACCTGGCACATGCGGCCGTTCCTGCTGCTGCCCCTGTTCAGCCGGGGGGAGTTGACCATCCGGGCCTTAGGGCGGCTGGTCCAAGCGGCGCGCGGGCAGTTGGCGGCGGGCTTCGCCCTGGCCATGGCCGACAGCCTGGCCGGGCAAGGGCCCCAAAAGCCGGCTGACGCCGACCGCCGGCTGGGGCAGTTGGCCGACCGCGCCTGGCGCTTTTACCAGGAACGC
>JBAQHL010000729.1:0-2000 GCA_049288295.1 Desulfobaccales bacterium | reverse complement strand
TAATATCATAACAAAATATTAATGAAGGTGCGTATAGTGGCAAGCTATCACGAATGCCAAGGTTCAGTGTGGGTGCACCTTTTAAACCTATCATCAGAAGCCTGTTTTTGCCTTTGCAACTCGAGATTGCTTGACTCTACCCCCCTTAGGGATTACTTTTGCCTCATAATTTGACTTGGAGGGAACCCATGCATAAGAGAGCCTTGGTCTTTCCGTTTCTGGGGCTTCTCCTGGCAATAATGTTGGCGGCGGCACCAGCCAGCGCACAACAGACCCCCGCCAGCCCGGCTCCGGCCCCGTCCACAACCTACAAAATGACCACTTCCATTCCGCCGAGCATCCCCATCTCGGACAAGGTGGAGACGCGCTTCGGCACCCTCAACTTCTCCGACGGCTTCCCTGACAAGGCCAGCACCGAGAAGCTTTACGACAACCTGGACTTCCAGCGGGCTGTGCAGGCCTATCTGCTCGGCCTGCCTGCGGTGAGCCAGTGGGCCAACCGCAAGGGAATGCTCGAGTGGGGCCCAGCCAATGCCACCGTGCCCATCTTTGAAACCATGATGAACGCGAAGACATTGGAGCTCACCGCGAACAACAATACGCCCTACACCTGGTTCTGGGTTGATCTCCACCAAGGTCCCCTGGTCCTCGAGGTGCCCCCGAAGGTACTCGGTCTGGTCAATGACATGTGGTACCGCTGGGCCGGTGATGTCGGCATCACCGGGCCGGACAAGGGCAAGGGCGGCAAGTACCTGCTGCTGCCACCCGGCTATAAGGGCCACATACCGAAGGGCTATCACATTATCCGATCGGCGACGTTCAGCACCTGGGTCGCCTGGCGCAGCTTCCTGGTCAATGGCGACCCAAAGCCGGGTGTGGACCTGGTCAAGAAGTTCACCAAGATCTATCCTCTCTCTCAAGTCTCTCAAACCGGTAAGCCGCCAACTCCGAAATTCGTGGACGTCTCCAGCAAGGCCTTCAACACGATCGCCCCAGCCGATTATACCTTCTGGGAAGCTCTCAATCAGGTGGTGCAGGAGGAACCGACAGACTCCATCGACCCCACCACCCTGGGCTTTTGGGCATCTGTCGGCATCCGCAAGGGCAAGCCCTTCGCGCCGGATGAACGGATGAAGAAGATCCTCACCGAAGCCGCCCGGGTGGGTGACGCCACGGCCCGCGCCATTATGTATCGTTGGCGGACGCCGGACGGGTACTGGTACCCGAACAGCGCCTGGCGCCTCGGATTCGTCGGCGGTTACAAGTTCGAGGAAAATGGCGCCCGTCTCTTGGACGCCTACGGAGGCTTCTTCTTTTATGCCACCGGCGTCACACCAGCCATGGATACGAAGATGGTGGGCGTCGGGTCGCAGTATATGGCCGTATTCGTGGACTCCAGCGGCAATCCCTTCGACGGCGGGAAGAATTATCGGCTCCATTTGCCGCCCAACATCCCGGTGAAGGACTTCTGGTCGGTCATCCTTTACGACAGCCAGACCCGCTCGATGCTGCAGAACGATCAGGATTGGCCGGCGGTGAGCAGCCAGACCAAGGGACTCCTGGTCAACGCCGACGGGTCGGTGGACGTCTATTTCGGACCCAAGGCTCCGACCGGCAAGGAAAAGAACTGGGTGCAGACCCTCCCCGGCAAAGGCTGGAATGCCCTCCTGCGCCTCTACGGTCCGCTGGAGCCGTTCTATAATAAGACCTGGCGGCCGGGAGAGATTGAGTTGGTGAACTAAGGCTTACGTGATTAAACCTCGTGTGAAGGAAGCCCCGTTCGGGTGGGGCTTCCTTTTATTTAACTTTCCTGATTTGGAAATAGATGCTCACTGCTCTCTGCTTCGACACTTATCACAGAGCCAAAAACCTTCCTTATTCAGAACATATATACAATTTTAACTGTAAATCCGATAAGTTACTTTCATGGCAAGGTATCAGGAATCTTGAAACTGCTTGGACGGACAACTTTTCTGAGATGCTGGCTGGAGAGTGAAGAG
>JBAQHL010000728.1:0-3144 GCA_049288295.1 Desulfobaccales bacterium | reverse complement strand
TCCCGGGTCTGCTCACCATCACCGAAAATGGTCAGTTCCTCCTGGGCCATAATCTGGCGGAAAAACTGGGCGATGACGCTCCCTTTATGGTAGGAGAAAGGCCCGTAAATATTGGAAAAACGCAGAGGCACGGTCTTGAGGCCGTAGCTTCCCCAGAAAGCCGAGCAGTAGCCCTCCCCGGCCAGTTTGCCGGCGCCGTACGGAGACAGGGGACTGGGCGGCATATCTTCATGAACCGGCGGGTCGGCCTCCCCCACGATGGCCCCGCCGGTGGAAGCAAAAATAAAGCGGTCCACCCGGTGGCGCACCGCGGCTTCCAGGAGGTTGAGGGTGCCCCCTACATTGACGGACATGTCCCCGGACGGATCCATTACGGACGGCACCACCCCGGTGCGTGCCGCCAGACAGACCACGATCTGGACCCCGGCCATGACCTCGTCCACCACTTGGCGATCCCGAATGTCCCCCACCACCAATTTTACGGGCAGGTTAGCCACATCCTGGGCCCGGCCGCTGGACAGATCATCAAGGACCCGAATGGTGATGCCGCTCCAGAGGAGAGCCCGGATAAGATTGGAGCCGATGAAACCGGCCCCTCCCGCGATGAGCCAACAAGGTTTTTTCGCCATTTTCATGCAAACTCATCGGTCCTGGCGAAAACAACTTGAGAAAAAATTTTAAAATAATTAACAGGCCGTTGATTTTTCTTCGATAAAAGGTTCTGGTGGAAGTGGGTGGCGGGAAGGGCAGGGTAGGGGAGCAGCGAAATGCCCGGTGAAACTCACGCCAAGGCGCCAAGGCGCAGAGATAGAATTCCTGTCTTGAAAAATTTTATAGGGCGGCCCATGGCCGCCACAACTGACTGATGGCGTGCACGGCACGCCCTATGACCTTGCCATTGAGGGGCTGTGCCAAACTTTTCATGCCTTGCGGCTGGGCCGCAGGCCCATGAGGAACTGTTACGAAAGTTCTTAGGTCGTAGGGTGGGAAAGCACAGCGCTCCCGCCTTCAGGCGTTCGCCCAACCGGATGGCGGGCACGGAGGCCCGCCCTACCAAACTTTTCACGCCTTATGGGTGAGCCAACGGCTCATGAGCAACTGCTACCAAGCTGAGGCCTCTGCGAAATTCCCCAAAATCCCCCTGCCCCTTGCCGGGTAGAGGGGTGGGTCGCAGAGAAGGGCAGGGGGGCTTGCAGTTCACTGCCAGGTGACCCGGGGATAGATCAGCTCTTTGTTAATCTGGTTTTTGTAGGGCCTGATTAATTCCAGCATTTCCACCAGGACCTCTTCGGTGAGGAAATGGGGCGAAAGCCCCAGGGACAAGAGACCGGTGTGGGTCGGGTTATAGTAATGCTCCTCGGCTTCCCGCCGGGGATTGGGAATGTTCCTGATGGTCACCGCTAAACCCACTTTTTCCCCCGCGGCCCGCACCCGGGCGGCCAGTTCATTGACGGAAAAGGTTTCCATGAACTGGTTGAAAACCCGGTATTGGCCGGCCGCGGCGGGCTGGCGCAGGGCCAACTCCACGCAGCTGATGGTGTCGATGATGTTGAGGTAGCCCCGGGTCTGGCCCCCCTCGCCGTAGACCGTCAGGGGCACGTCCGCCACCGCCTGCACCAGGAAGCGGTTGAGCACCGTCCCGAAAATATCATCGTAGTTGAAGATGGGGAGCAGGCGCTGATCCTGGCGGGATTCCCCGGTTTCGAGACCATAGACCGGCCCCTGGTTCAGGTCCGTGACCCGGATGTCCCACATGCGGCAATAAAAATACAGCAGGTCCCCATCCTGGGCCTTGGTCAGGTGATAGAGAGAGCCCGGGGTTTTAGGGTAGAGAAAGGTGTGGCTACGCCCCTTGTGGGTCACTTCCAGATAGCCTTCCTCGATATCAATATTGGGGGTGCCGTAAACCCCCATGGTGCCGAGCTTGACGATGTGGCAGTCGAGATTGTGCTCCTTCACCGCATAAATGAGGTTGGCGGTGGACACCAGGTTGTTGGTGATGGTGAACAGGGCCTCCCGGTGGCCCAGCATGGAGTAGGGCGCCGCGGGCTGCTCGGCGTAGTGGACCACCCCGTCCGGCTGAAAGCTCCGAAAGACCGAGAGCAGAAAGGGATAATCGCAGACATCGCCGATGTGCACCTGGAGGCGGTAGCCGCTCAAGGCCTCCCAGAGCGCGGCCCGCTGGTGCAGATTGGGCACCGGCATAAGGGGCTCCCGGTTCAGTTCCGTGCAGGCCCGGCGCCGAAAATAGTTGTCCACCACGGCCACCTCAAAGCCCTTACGGGAAAAATTCATGGCCGTGGCCCACCCCAGATAGCCGTCACCGCCCAAAATCAGGACTCGCATAGGTTCTGCCTCATCACCCCTCAAGCCTCAGGAATAGGGGAAGTCCTTGGTCAGCTTTTCCCTTACAGGTATATAGGGCAATGCCTGAGAAGTGTCAAGTCAGAATCCCCCTGGCCTTGAGGGCGTGTAGTTTGCTTTAAGGTTTGTTTGGGTGAGGCAGGGGCCTGGCAGGATCACCTCGGGCGAGGATTTTGGCTCTGCCTTATTGGCTTGCGGCGGCCTAGACCCTTGAGGCCCATGAGCCCCACCAGGCCGGAGGCCAGAAGCCAGATGGCGCCGGGGATGGGGGTATGGCTGACGGGAATTCGGGTAGGGGTCAGGGTGATGGGACCACCGTAAACCGTTGCTGGATAGGTAAACCGGAAGTTGGGACCGATATAGAATTCGGAACTGGCATGGCGGGAATTCGTCGGGAATTGCAGGCCGGTTCCCCGTTGGAAAACAAAACGGGCCGCGAACCCCGGAAGACTTATGTCGGAGCTGACCAGGAGGTCCTCAATGTCGGCGTAGCCCACCATATCCGCGCAGGTATTGAAAAAGTTCACGACGGTGTAAGTTTGGCCTGCTTTTCCAGGTTTGTGGGGACAATGTCCGTGTAACGAAAGTGATTGTCCAACGGACTGACCGTCCCGGCAGGGACCACAGCCGAAGCCAGCAAGGTCCCGGAGCTGTCGAAAATACCGACTTCATGACTTTCACCCAGATCGTCGTTGCCGTAGTCAAAGATCCCCAGGCTGTCGATGATGATATCCCTTGCGGGAGTGAAGACGTTGCCGAAAGTTTGAGGGGTGTCGTAAC
>JBAQHL010000727.1:0-4990 GCA_049288295.1 Desulfobaccales bacterium | reverse complement strand
CGCCGGGCCCGGGCCAGGCCGCGACCGTGGCGGCCTACCAGGGAAAACATCTCCGCCATGCCTTTTTCGTGGGCAAACCTCACAAAATCATGGACGCTTTGGCAGTTCTCAGGCGAGAAATCCGGAGTGGCCGGGTTCAGAAGATGGAGGGGCGACACCAGGTTCATGACCTTCCGCAAGCGCACGGGAAACGGCGCCTCAGGGGGGAGGAGCGCCCGGCGAGGGGTGGTGTCGAGGCCGGGGATCTCACCCTGGTGCACCCGGCCATGGTCAGCATCCACGGTGACCATGTCGCCGGAGCGCAGGATTTTGGCGGCTTGATGGGCGGCGGCCAGGACCGGGATGCCGAATTCCCGGGCAATGGAGGCAAAGTGGCTGGCCCGGCTGCCCCCCTCCGCCACCACGGCGCGCAAGCGCCCAATAACCCCGGCCAAAGAAGGTGACAAGGTGGAGGACACCAGCACATCTCCCTCCGGCACTTCTCCCAAATCCCCATCACTGTGGATCAGGTGAACCCGGCCCGCCCCCACGCCGGCACTGGCCGTCACCCCTCCCTCCAAGAGCATGGGCAGGTCTATGGGGGCTGTTGCCTTGTTTTCGGGCCAGGGCGCTGACCCAATATTACCGGTAACCAGGGGGCGCGCCTGCAGGAGAAAGCAGGTCCCCCGATTATCCTGGCACCATTCGATATCCTGGGGGCAGCCGTTGAGCTCCTCCAGGCGCATACCCCATCCGGCCAGGAGAGCCGCAGTCTCCGGAGAAAGACAGGCCTTCTCGGGGAGTTCCAGGGGGCAGGTGCGCCCGGAAGTGGTCCTCAGAAATTGGGGAGGCCTTTCCCGGCTGAAATAGTGGACTTCCGGTTCAGCCGTGCCGTCCACCAACCGATGCCCCAGACCGGGAACCGCATATACCGCCAGGCAGTCGGGGAACTCCCCCCCGGCCTCCCGGTCCCGGGTGTAAACCACGCCGCTCACCCGGGCCTCAATCATTTCCATGACCAGGACCGCCATGGGGGTCTCCTGGTCCGCCAAGCCGCTGCGTATGCGGTAGGCCACCGCCCGGGGCGCATACTTGCTGGCCAGCACCTCCTTATAGGCCTTCAGGACTTGGTCAACGGACACCTGCAGGACGCTGGCGTATTGGCCGGCAAAGGAGGTATCCCCATCTTCACTGACGGCGCTGCTCCGAAGGCTGAAAAGGTTTGCCCCTCCGGCCTGCTCGAGTTCGCCCAAACGGGATACTATGTCTTCCCGGACTGCGGGGGGCACCTCCCCCTCCATTACCATGGCCACCATTTCTTGAGACTGCGCCTCCAGGCGCTCCCAGTCATCCAGGCGCACCTCCCCCAGAATTTCATCAAGCCGGTGCCGGATGTCGTTGTGCTCGAAAAAGCAAGAGAAGGCATTGGTGGTGATAATGAATCCCCGGGGGCTCTTAAGGCCGGTTTCCCTAAGCACTCGGCTTAAGGCCTGGGCCTTGCCCCCGGCCTGTTTAGGTTGTTGGAATGCCTCCGAGAGGCTCAGGGTAAAAGAAGGAGTGCACTCCCCTTCAGGGAGGGAAACGGCTTCCTCGAGGGCCGACTCCAAGGCCGCAAAGCGCCCGGCCAGGTCGTCATAGGCGCCGGGGTGCATGGCCGCCAAAGTGCGCAGCAAACTTCCCACCCACCACTTTAGGGCGCGAACCAGGCGGGCCACCCGGGACCAATCCACCGGCGCTCCGCCATGGAAAATATCCTCCAGGTCGGTTATCAGTTCGAGGCTTCTTTTGTCCTGGTGCAGGAGTTCCTTGAAGGAGGCATACTTATGGCGCAGCAGTTTGTCGGGGGCAAAGACCTGGAGAGTCCAATACCTGAAAAGCTGGCTGAAATTCATGAGGACTGGACAGATGCGGACCCTGCGGCCAGGGCGCTGGCCACCTTTTCTTCCAGTTCATCCTTGTCGATGGGTTTAATGCAATAATCAAAGGCCCCCCATTCCTGGGCCTGACGGGCCGTCTCCAAAGTAGGATAGCCCGTCAGCATGATCACCTGTGTCTGGGGAGAAATTTTTTTCAGTTCCTCCAGGACATCCACCCCGCTCATTTTTTTCAGCCGGATATCCAAAATGGCCACGTCCACCGGTGAGGAGCGGGCGTAGGCCAGGGCTTCTTCCTCATCGGTGAAGACGGCCACCTGATGACCCTTGCGCTCCAAAATTCGCTTGATCATAATACCGGCATCCATGACATCGTCCAGCACCAGTATTCGTCCCATACATCCCCCTAGGCGGTGGCCCATTTAATATCATGCATGTTGAAGCCTGCCAGTTCCTCGCACGAATCCACCACGGGTTTTTCCCAATCCACCGGCAAAAGCACGACAAACAGGGCGCCGGGCCCTTTGTGCTTGTCGCCGTTTACCAGAAATTTCAGCGGGGCCGGGCTCACTGCAAAAATTTTCCCCTGATGCTCCCGGATAATGCCGAAACTCACCGACAACCCGAGCCCGGTCCCCACTCCCGGAGCTTTGGTGCTGAAAAAGGGTTCAAAAATTTTCTCCATGTCCTGGTCAGTGATGCCGGCGCCGGTATCCGCCACGGTCACCATGACATGATTCCCCTGAGGGCACAGCTTGGAGGTCACCTTAACCGTGCCTTCCCGGCCGATGGACTCAAAGGCATTGTTCAGGAGATTAAGCCACACCTGGTTGAGTTTTTCCCGGTCCCCCCGTATGGGAGGAATGTGGGGATCAAGGAAGACCTCCACGTCCACCCAATCCTGCTTGAAGATATGGCGGACCAGGTGCAGCACCTCCTCAATGGATTGATTAAGGTTCATTTCTTCCATGCGGCTTTCGCTGACCCGGGAAAAGTTCAGCAGGTCCGCCACGATATGGCGGCAAATCTGGGCCTGCCTTTCGATGATTTTCAGGTACTCGTGACTTTCGCTTTCTTGGGGCAGGTCCTCAAGGAGCATCTGGGCATACCCCAAAATAATGCCCAGGGGGGTGTTGATTTCATGGGCCACCCCCCCGGCCAGCTTGCCCAACTCTTCCATCTTGACGGCTTGAATAAGCTTTTCCTGGAAGTTTTTCATTTCGGTGATGTCCCGAGCAGTGAGCAGCAGACCCACAATTCGGTCCTTGTCATACACCGGCACCTTCACCGTGTGAAACCAGTGCTTGTCGTTGCCCTTACTGATCAGGACTTCCTTGGAAAGTGGGGCGCCGGTCCTGAGAATTTCCTGGTCTTCGGCTTTAAAGATGCCGGCCTTTTCCAGGGGAAAGATCTCAGCATCAGTTTTACCGATAATGTCCGCTTCCTGGAGGGAGAAATATCCGCAAAAGGCGGGGTTGACGGCCCGATAGCGCAAGTCGGCATCCTGGAGACTCACCAGGTCAGGGGTGACGTCCAGAATGGTTTTCATCACTTGCTGCTGCCGGGCGATGTTCGCCTCGGCGCTTTTCAGATTTTCGATATAGGAGCGCAGACTCAGGGCCATAAAATCGAAGGCTTCGGCCAGACTCTGAACTTCATCGCCGGAATTTTCCCAAAAAACCTGGCAATCCTGGCAGGCCTTGATTTTTTGCTCGAATCCTCCCACCGCGCATTCGGGACACAGGGTGCCGGACAGATACCAGCAGCGCCGGCGGGTGTCGCCATAGGCCGGACATTCGGGTTTTTGACAGTCTTTGATCTCCCAGCAGTTGCGCCTGAGCAGGGGCCCGGTCTGGACGTCCAGGTTCCCCTTGACGATCTCTTCCGCGGATTTCCGCAAAACATCCAGGCGGCGGGTGACGGTGCGGGCATAGAAGGTGCCCAGGACGACGGCTAACACCCCCGCGCCCAGAGAGGCGCTGAAAATGATGAACAGGAGTCTCGACACCGCGGCCTGGGCTTTCTTCTGGGAAAGGCCCACGCGCACCGTACCCAGGCGCTCATGACTGATGGTGACGGGTATGGCAAAATCGTAAATCCGTTCCTCGTCATCGATTTCCAGCAGTTCAATATGTTCCGTGGCGCCCGACGGCACCCGGTTGGCGTCTTTCAGATTGACCGGAAAACCGCCCTTAAAGGTATGGGATAATATCCGCCCGTCTTTGTCCTGAACAAAGACATAGACGATGTCGTCACTTGATTCCTCCACCTCATCCACCATGTTTTTCAGGCGCAGGAAGTCCGAGGCCAACATGGGGTCAGCAATGCGGGTCGCCAGGCTCAGCCCCATGCTCTTGCCCCGTTTTTTTATTTCCTCCAACATGGCAGAACTGGCAATCCGGCTGGCAAAAAGAGCGGAAAGCAATCCGAAAAGCATCACTATGACAGTGATGCCCAGGATTATTTTACTTCGGAAAGACAGCCTGTTTAAGACTTTGATTATTCTCATCTTTTCGAAGTACCTTCAGGCAGGTCCGGCTGTGGCTTCTCTTTTTTGAGATCAGGGTTTGAACCGGTGACCACAAACTCGCCCAGTTTTCGCACCGGGTTAAAGTCCTCATCCCTGGCCGGGATAACCGCGATAAAACCGGCCTTTGTCAGGATAGCGGCCTGCTCGGGGTTGTCCATGTTCAAATCCAAAAGGGCTTTTTTGATTTTATCCACATTGGCCGGGTCCAAGCCCCGACGGGCGGCGTACACCCAGCCCGGATACCAATGGGAGTAGGCCAGCAGCCGAATGCGGTTGAGATCGATCTTGCTGGCCATAATATCCAGGGTGCCTTCCCGGATAAGGCCCACGTCGTATTTGCCGGACAGAACCGCCATGACCACCTTTTCCTGCTTGCCCCCGGGCCCTGGAGCAAAGGCGATTTCCGCCAGGTCTTCCTTGCGGATGCCATGCTCCATAATCAGGCCCCAAGGGTAGAGGAAGCCTCCGGCGGAAGTGGGGTCCACGGCAATCAGGCGTTTGCCTTTAATATCTTCCAGAGTTTTTATCTGGTCGTTGTCGGCCCGGACGATAATCTGGCCCCGGAAATTTTCCTTGCCCTTGGCTTCAACTATGCGGGCAAAGGCCC
>JBAQHL010000726.1:0-2754 GCA_049288295.1 Desulfobaccales bacterium | reverse complement strand
GGAGGAGGTCATCTCCTCCATGACGCCCCTGCTTGTCCTCCAGGAGGACCTGCACGGCTGCGAACGCCAGCAGCTTCGGGAACATGGCTACGTGCGCACCTGGCTCAAGGTTCGCCAGTACGGACTTCGGCCCTTTCGGCCCTGGGCGATTTTCCCCGGGGAGCGCAATCTCAACCTCTGGCGGCGGCGGGATTTTGACGACCACGAGGTCCAGGACAGCCCCCGGCGGCTGCTGTGGCGCCTTTTGGAGCGGTTTATCGGGTGATGTTAGAGCTTTTTGAGATATGTCGCGGCGCAGGCTTCGAGATTGGAAAGCGCCCGGTATGACAGGCCGATGCGCACCGAGCGGAACCGGCCAATTTTTTTGAAGTGCAAAGAGGGATGACGGGGGGCGTCCTTCAAACGAGAAAAGCTCTTGTCGGCCAGGGCCTGCACCGATTTGGGAAGCGCTTGATAGCAGGCCCAAAAATCAGGGGAGGCAAAGTGCTTCACACCTCGCTAAACTTTCCGGATTCGAAATCCTTAAGGGCTTTATTTGCCAGGGCATCCAATTTGCCGGCCTGCACGTCCTCTTCAATCTTGCGGTCCCAGGCCTGGGCATCGAATTCATGGAACCATTCGCGAAAGGCCGCCAGTTCAGTCTGCGAAAGTTCTTTGATCTTCTGGCCAATTTTGCTCACTTTGTCCATACTGTCCTTCTCCTGCCAAAATCATAATCGTTTCAGGAAGTTTATGCAAGAATCTCACTTGATCCAAGAAAGATAGCCCTTATTATCCAAACACCCGCCCAAACAGCTCATCTACGTGCCTGAGATGATGCTTCAGGTCGAAGAGTTCTTCCAGTTCCTTCTGGGATAAATGCTTGCCGATGTCCGGGTCGGCCAGGACCCGCTCCTTGAAGGTCCCCCCCTCTTCCCAGACCCGCATGGCGTTGCGTTGGGTCAGGCGGTAGGCCTCGTCCCGGGTGAGTCCCTTATGCACCAGGGCCAAAAGCAGCCCCTGGGAGAACACCAGCCCCCGGCTGGCCGAAAGATTTGCCTGCATGTTTTCCGGATAGACCACCAGGTTGGCCAGCACCCCTTTGAGGCGGTGAATCATGAAGTCCAGCAAAACGTTGCTGTCCGGGATGACAATCCTTTCCGCCGAGGAGTGGCTGATGTCCCGCTCGTGCCACAGGGCCACGTTTTCCAGCGCCGTGATGGCGTTCCCCCGGAGCACCCGGGCCAACCCGCAGAGGTTCTCGGTGAGCACGGGGTTCCTTTTGTGGGGCATGGCCGAGGAGCCTTTCTGCTTGGCCCCGAAGGCCTCCTCCGCCTCCCGCACCTCGGTGCGCTGCAGGTGCCGGATTTCCAGGGCCACTTTCTCGACGCTGGCCCCTATGAGGGCGAGAGTGGTGAGGTAATGGGCGTGGCGGTCCCGCTGGATAATCTGGCTGGCCAAAGGCGCGGGCGCGAGCCCCAGGCGGGCGCAGACCCCGGCCTCAACTGCCGGAGGAAGATGCGCAAACGTTCCCACCGCGCCGGAGAGTTTCCCCACGCTGACGCTCTCCCGGGCCGCCAGCAGGCGCTGCCGCTGGCGCTGAAACTCCGCGTACCACATGGCAAATTTGAGCCCCATGGTAATGGGCTCGGCGTGAACGCCGTGGGTGCGGCCCACCATCACCAGGTCTTTGTAAGCGTAGGCCTTGTCCTTAAGCACGGCCAGGAGTTCGTCCAGGCCAGCCAGGAGCAGGTCGGCAGATTCCTTGAGGCGCAGGGCCAGGGCGGTGTCCAGGACATCCGAGGAGGTGAGGCCGAAGTGGAAGTAGCGGCCGTCCTCCCCCAGGCAGGCGGCCACCTGGTCTACGAACGCGGCCACATCATGGTGGGTCTCTTTCTCGATGGCCAGGATGCGGTCGATGTCACATTGGGCCTTGCCCTGAACCCGCACCGGGACCTCGGCAGGGATGAGGCCGACCTCTGCCAGGGCTTCCATGGCCGCCATTTCCACTTTGAGCCAGGAAGCGAATTTATTGTCCTCAGACCAGATGCGGGCCATGGGTTCACGACTGTAGCGGGGGATCATATGGCACCTCGGGTTGCTGAGATTCTTGGGGGAGGGGGATTCCCACGGGCTGGAAGCCCGTGCTACCGAGGCCGGTGGGCCCTTACCCCCTCCCTCACCCCCAATCCCATAGGGCAGGGCGGCGTCGGGCGCTTTGCTCCCGGCACCGCCTGATTATAACCGGAAGGGGGCAGGAGGGGGCAACGGTTTTAGGATATATTTAAGATGAAGAAAAGCGTATAAAAACTTCAAAGGGGGTGGGGAGGGGAGTTCGAGGGGAGGGTGGGAGACCCACCGGTCCCCCGGCCCTCCCCTCAAAAAGGTTCATGCCCGACTGGGGAAAAATTTTCACCGAACCTTTGATGCAGCGCCTGCCTCCCAACCCGGAGGTCATGGCGCTCCTGCCGGAGTTGCACACCAGGCGCGTCCGCCTGGTCCTGGATGCAGGCTGCGGGGCCGGGCGGCATCTTCTGCCTTTGGCCGCTGCCGGGTTCCAGGTTCTGGGGCTGGACCGGGAATGGCCGGTGCTCAGGGGCGCGAGGGCCGAGCTTTCCAGGGTTTCAAGCTCTGTTGGCCTGGCCGCCGGCGATCTCCAGCATCTCCCTGTTGAGGACGGGGTCTTCGACTTCGTCCTCACCATCAATGCCATCAGCCACGGCGACACCAGCGCCTTTCAATCCTATTGCCGGGAGTTGGACAGGGTCCTTAAGC
>JBAQHL010000725.1:0-3002 GCA_049288295.1 Desulfobaccales bacterium | reverse complement strand
GCCCCAGGGACTGCAGGGATGGCGGCCTCCGGAGCTTTTGCCCTCACCGCCTCCCAGGGGATGGTCCACCGGGTTCATGGCCACGCCCCGGACGCGGGGCTTGACTCCCAGCCAGCGCTTGCGGCCGGCCTTGCCCAGGGAGACGTTTTCATGCTCCACATTGCTGAGCTGGCCGATGGTGGCCCGGCAGGCCAGGGGCACCATGCGCACCTCCCCCGAGGGCAGCTTGATGTGGGCCTGTTTGCCTTCCTTGGCCATGAGCTGCACGGCGGAGCCGGCGGACCGGGCCAGTTGCCCGCCCTTGAGGGGCTTAATTTCCACGTTGTGCACCATGGTCCCGGCCGGGATGTTGGCCAGGGGCAATGAATTCCCCGGCTTGATGTCCGCCTCGGCGCTGCTCACCACCTCATCCCCCACCTGCAGCCCCAGGGGCGCCAGGATATAGCGCTTGTCGCCGTCCAGGTAATGAAGCAGGGCGATGCGGGCGGACCGGTTGGGATCATACTCGATGGAGGCCACCTTGGCGGGCACCTCAAGTTTATCCCTTTTAAAGTCGATAAGCCGATACATGCGCTTATGACCGCCGCCCTTGTGCCTGGCGGTGCGCCGCCCATGGTTGTTCCGGCCTCCCCTCTTCTTGAGAGGTTCAAGCAGGCTTTTCTCCGGCTCGGTGCGGCTGATCTCGGCAAAATCCGACACCGTCTGAAAGCGCCGCCCCGGAGAGGTTGGTTTGCGTGATATTAAAGCCATGGCTAATTACCCTTAAGTTATCAGCTGTCAGCTATTAGCCGTCAGCAATTATTTAACTTCAGAGATTCCTTCCTTAAATCCTTTGACGCTACCATTTTTTAGAGATGAAAGCCGAAAGCTGATAGCTGATAGCTGACAGCAAATTGTTCTTTATAAGCCCTCTAACCCGGGAATCTTCTCCCCCGGCGCCAGCGTCACAATGGCCTTTTTCCAGCCGGAGGTCACTCCCTCGGTGCGGCCCATGCGCCTTTTTTTGCCCTTCACGGCAATAGTGTTGACCCCGAGAACCTTCACCTTGAACAGGGTTTCAATGGCCTTGCGAATCTCAATTTTGTTGGCCTTGACATCCACCCGGAAGGACACCTTGTTCCCGTCCTTTTTCATGAGTTGGGCTTTTTCCGTGATGATGGGCCCCTTGATGAGCTGATGATGAGCCTTCATGACGCCAACCTCGCTTCAATGGCGGCCACCGCCGGGGACAAGAGCACCAGGTGGTCATACCGCAGGATGTCGTAGACATTCAGCCCCGCGGTGGGCAGCACCTGCACATAGGGGACATTCCGGGCTGACAATTCCAGGGTCTTGTGGCCCTCAGACGTGATGAACAGAACCTTTCCCAGGTCGAAATTCTTCATGATCTGCACAAATTCTTTGGTCTTGGGCGCGCTGAAAGGGTAATCCTCCAGGACCACCAACTGCCCGTTGGCCAGCTTGCTGGACAGGGCCATTTTCAGGGCGGCCCGCCGCACCTTTTTCGGCAGGGTATAGGCGTAGCTCCTGGGTCTGGGGCCGAAAACCGTGCCGCCGCCCCGCCAGACGGGGGAACGGACGGAACCCACCCGGGCCCGGCCGGTGCCCTTTTGGCGCCAGGGTTTGCGGCCGCTGCCCGAGACTTCACCCCGGGTTTTGGTGGACGCGCTCCCTTTCCTGCGGCAGGCCCGCTGCCAGACCACCACTTCGTGGAGCAGATAGGGTTTGACTTCCACCCCAAAGATGTCCTCTTTGAGGTCAACTTCCCCCACCTTCTCTTTGTTCACATTATAGACATCAATTAAGGCCATGATCTTATCCGTGCTTCTGGATGAACAGGAGTCCCCGTTTAGGGCCGGGCACCGAGCCTTTCACCAAAAGAAGATTATCTTCCGGGCGGACGTCAATGACTTCCAGATTTTTCACCGTTACCCGGGCATTCCCCATGTGTCCCGGCATTTTTTTGCCTTTGACGACCCGGGAGGGATAGGCGCTGGCGCCGATGGACCCCGGGGCCCGGTGGGACATGGAGCCGTGGCTCATGGGACCCACCGCGAAACGCCAGCGCTTGACCGTGCCGGCAAAGCCCCGGCCCTTGGAGGTCCCCGTTACCACCAGGATGTCGCCGATGGCAAACTGCTCCACGGTGACCTCCTGGCCGGGCTCAAAGGCCTCGGCGCTCTCCACTCGGATTTCCTTGATCCAGGCAAAGCCGCTCTTGCTGCCGTGCTTCTCCAGGTGTCCCTTCTCCGGCTTGTTGCACTTGGCCAGGGGGCGCCGATCAAACCCCACTTGCAGGGCCTCGTAGCCGTCCGTGGCACTGGTCTTTTTTTGCACCACAAAACAGGGGCCCGCTTCGATGACTGTTACCGGCACCACCGACCCGTCTGCTTCGAAGATGCGGGTCATGCCGAGTTTTCTGCCGAATATCCCGCCAGGCATTTCTATCTCCTGTTTTCTGTTTCCTGTTCACTGTTTTCTGTTGAGGCCAAACCCAGGCCTACGAGTCGCTTTTACCGAAAACCGAAAACAGAATACCGAAAACCCTTTTATACTCTAATTTCCACGTCCACCCCCGCAGCCAGGTCCAGTTTGCTGATGGCGTCCATGGTCTGCTGGGTGGGTTCGAGAATGTCCAGCAAGCGCTTGTAAGTCCTGATTTCAAATTGCTCCCGGGACTTCTTGTCGATGTGGGGCGACCGCAGCACGCAAAACTTGTTGATTTCCGTGGGCAGAGGAATGGGACCGGCGACTCGGGCTCCGGTGGAGCGGGCCGTCTCGACGATCTCCAACACCGACTTGTCCAGAAGTTTGTGGTCGTAGGACCGCAAGCGGATGCGTATTTTGGGGGTGATCATCATCTAAGGATGACTCCTATTCAATAATATCGCTGACCACGCCGGCGCCCACGGTGCGGCCGCCTTCCCGGATGGCGAAGCGCAGTTCCTTTTCAATGGCCACGGGCGTAATCAGGGCCACCTCCATGGCGACGTTGTCCCCGG
>JBAQHL010000724.1:0-16280 GCA_049288295.1 Desulfobaccales bacterium | reverse complement strand
CCCCTTCTCGGCCCGGAAACCCTGGTGGTGCAAAGCACGGATTTTTCCCATTATCTCTCCCACCAGGAGGCCAGGCGGCGGGACCAGGAGACCTTGCGGGTCCTGAGCGGCGGCGACCCGCGGGAGATCCTCAGCCTCACCGAGCCGGCCCATCTGGATTCCCGGGGTTGCCAGTACCTGCAACTGCTCCTGCAGCGGCAGGTCTTCGGGGCCGGTGTCACGGTCATAGCCAACCGCAATTCCCAGGAGTACACCGGAGAATCGCTGGCAAAGACTACCAGCTATATCATCCAGGTCTACAGCCGCGAGCCCGCGCCCATAAATGAGGCTCAGTCCTTTTTCTTTGGGGGAGATACCTTTTGCGGGCGCTATGTTGCGGAAAAGCTGGACCATCCGGAAAGGCGGGAAGCCCTGGTGAAGGAGGTCCGCAATATTACCAGCGGCAAAAGCCTGATCCTCAACCTGGAGGGGGTAATTAAGGCCAGGTGTCCGGAGTCGCCCGGACCCTATACCCTGTGTATGAAAGATTCCCTGGCTTTGCCCTTGCTCAGGGGACTCAACGTGCGGGCGGTGACCCTCGCCAACAACCACAGCCGGGACCTGGGGGAGGATTCCTGCCGGCAGATGCGCCGGCGTTTGGTCCAAAACGGCATTGCCTGCCTGGAAAACCGGCAGGTTCTTGACTTGGGGGCTTTTTATCTGGCAGGCTTTACTGACCTGGACAACCAAAGTGAGGAGAAAACAGCTCGGCTCACCCGTCAGGATTTGGCAGGCCTCACCGGCCTGAAAAAAGACAAACCATTATTCGCTTTGTTGCATTGGGGCCAGGAATTCGCTGCGGCTGCCGGCCCCCGGGAGGAGGCCCTGGCCTCCTATCTGGAGGACCTGGGAGTGGAGGTCATTATCGGCTGCCATTCCCATCGGGCCGGCCCTTTGGCTGCGACCCGGCGGTCCTGCCGGGTCTTTTCCCTGGGAAATTTTCTCTTCGATCAGGACGACCGGCGCGCTTCCGGGGCGCTGCTGGAGGCGGTTTTTTTCCCCCAGGGCACCTATTTCCTGAGGCTTCACCCCCTCAGGAACCTGTATACCTCTTTGCCACTCCCTTCAGGCAGTTCTCCTTAATTGGGCCTCATATTCTATCACTGCGATTTTTCGCCTTGGCGTGAGTTCCATCGGGCCTTTCGCAAAACCCTCAAGTTGGTAGCACGGGCATCCTGCCCGTGCCTGGACGGGCTGGAAGCCCGTCCTACCGCACTCTCCCTCTCTCCGGGAGCACAGGCATCTTGCCTGTGCTGGCGAGAGGCTTAGCCTCGCAGCTACATTTTTCTTTTTCAGGGCTTGGGGAAAAAACCTCAGGAACTCCTCCAACTGGGAAACGCTCAATCTTCGTCTGCTGTTTTCTCTTTGTCCACCAGCACCAGATTCACATGGCGCCGCTTGATGTCCACGTGGGCCACTTTCACCCGCACCGTGTCCCCCAACTGGAAGCTCTTGCGGTGGCGGCGGCCCAGCAGGCGCTGGTGCGACTCGTCATACTTGTAATAATCATCCGGCAAATCCACCAGCCTCACCAGGCCGTCCGCGAAAATCTCCTCCAGGGACACAAAAAAGCCGAAAGGCGTCACCCCGGTGATGAGCCCGTGGAATTCCTCATCCACCCGGTGGGCCAGGCAGCGCACCTGCATGCGGGCCAGCATCTCCCGCTCGGCCTCAATGGCCCGGCGTTCCCGCTCCGAAAGATAGCGGGTGGCCTCGTCCAGTTCGCCTTCGTCCGGGGGCGCGGTTTTGCCTTTTTTCCCCAGATGGGCCGTGAGCAGGCGATGCACCATCAGGTCGGGGTAGCGCCGGATTGGGGAGGTAAAGTGTGTGTACCACTCCGAGGCCAGGCCGTAGTGGCCCCGGTTCACGCCGGCATAGCGGGCCTGCTTGAGAGAGCGCAGGAGCATGAGTTGCACCATGGGGGCCAGCTCGGTCTTCCGCACCTCCTCCAAAAAATCCCGGAGCACCCGGGGGTCCCGGTTGGCATCCTTGGGGAGGTCAAAGCCCAGGGTCTTGCAAAAAGCCCGGAAGGCCTCCATCTTCACCGGGTCGGGGGGGTCGTGAACCCGAAAGACCGAGGGTTCCCCCAGTTCCTCGGCCACCGCCTCGTTGGCGGCGATCATGAATTCCTCGATGACCTGGTGGGCCAACAGGTGGTCGATGCGCTTGACATCTACGGGCCAACCCCTCTCGTCCAGGACCACCTCCGCCGCCGGGATGCTCATCAGGAGGCTACCCCGGGCGTGGCGCTGCTCCCGGAAGCGCTGACATAGTTCCGCCATCCAGGTGAGCATTTTCAGGAAAGCGCGGTATTGCTGGCGCAGTTGGCGGTCCTTGTCCGCCAGGAGCTTTTGCACCAGGGTGTAGGTGAGGCGGGCGTGGTTGTGGACGACGGCCCGGGTAAAGCGGCAGTTTTTCAGGCGCCCCCGGCGGTCGTAGTTTAAAACGGCGACCATGGCCAGGCGGTCTTCGCCGGGATTCAAGCTGCAGATGCCGGTGGACAGGCGGGGCGGCAGCATGTGTACGGCCCGCTGGGGAAAGTACGCGCTGGTGCCCCGTTGATAGGCTTCCTGATCTAGGGCGGTCCCGGGTTTCACGTAATGGGCCACATCGGCGATGGCCACATACAGGGTATAACTGCCTCCCGGACGTTTTTCCAGGTAGACCCCGTCGTCAAAGTCCCTGGCGCTTTCGCCGTCGATGGTCACCATGGGGAGGTGACGCAGGTCCTCCCGGTTGGCGATTTCTGCGGCAGTGATCTCGGGGGAAATCCGGGCGGCCTCGGCCAGGACCTCCGGGGGAAACTGGTCAGGCAGGCCGTATTTACCCAACACGATGAGGGTCTGGACCTCGGCGTCCTCCATGGGACCGAGGACTTCGGTGATTTCCCCCTGGGGATTGAGGTGCCCGGTGGGGTAATGAGTCACCTTGGCCCGCACTACATCTCCCGGTTGGGCCCCCCCCAGTTTTGCCGGCGGAATGACCAGGTTGAAAAGGAGATGTTCGTCTTCGGGCTCCACGAAATAGGTGTCCGCGGCGTGGCCCAAAAGACCGATGATCTCCACCGCGGCCCGCTCGATGATGCGGATGACCCGCCCTTCCCGGCGCTTGCCCCGGGTTGCCTCCAGCCGGGCCACCACCCGGTCGCCGTGCCAGGCGTCTTTCAGGTCCGCGGTTTTGATGTAGATGTCTTTGCCGCCGCTCTCCGGCGTCAAAAAGCCGAAGCCGTCCGGGTGCACGCTGAGGCTTCCGGCCACCAGGTTCATCTTGTCGGTGAGGCCGTAGCGTTTGCCCTTGATGAGCACCAAATCGCCCCGGGCCATGAGGCGGTCCAGGCCCTCCTTGACCCAGGCAGCCTGATCCGGCGCAATATGCAGGAGTTCCTGGACCTCTTGCAGTAAAAGAGGCCGCCCGGCCTGACTGAGAACCTCCAGAAGCCTTTTTTCCCCGGGGGGCCGCTTACGCTTTTTTCGGGCCATGCTTTCTCCTTTGGGGATGCGGGCAGGGATAGCAAGTCCCTGTCTTCTATCGCACCACCCCAAACAGCGTTAATTCCTGGTAGCCCGGGCATCTTGCCCGGGCCGACACGGGCTGGAAGCCCGTGCTACCATGCTTATATAAGTAGTTGGGGAGAAAGAGTCTGGGATAGTGGATAGGAACTTATTCTCTTGCCACCTCTAAAAATGGCATTCCCTCCCCCCTCAGAATCATCCTTGCTGAATGAATTTTATGGTATATAAAACAATCACAAGATAATTGCTGCGATGCAAGATATTTCTCGGAAAAGTGGGGGCTCGTCATGGCTGTTTTGCAGGTGGAATATCTCAAAACCCTGGCGCCGGACCGCCTCAAACACCTGCTGAACCGTTCTCAAGAGGACGTCAACCTGGTCCTGGAGGACGTGCGCGCCATCCTCACGGCTTTGCGCCGGGACGGTGACGAGGAAAGCCTGCGCTGGCACCGCCAGTACAAGGCCGACCTGACCCCCCCGGAGTTGGAGGTGAGCTCTGACGAAATCGAAGCCGCGTACCGGAGCCTCGATCCCCGGGTCCTGGAGGCCTTAAAAGGCGCGGCCGCCAATATCGAATTTTTCCACCGGGCTCAGCGGGAGCGGGAGATGTGGGCCGTGGAAATCCGCCCCGGCATCCTGGCCGGCCGGCTGGCCCGGCCCATTCCCCGGGTGGGCTGCTACATTCCCGGCGGCCTGGCCAGCTACCCCAGCAGCGCCCTCATGAATATCATACCGGCCAAGGTGGCCGGAGTGGCGGAAATCATCGCCTGCACCCCTCCCGGCGAGGGCATGGCCCTCAACCCCGCCACTCTGGTGGCCGCGCACCTGGCCGGCGCCCATCGCCTCTTCAAACTGGGCGGCCCCTGGGCCATCGGCTCCCTGGCCTATGGCACCGGTTTGGTGCCCAAGGTGGACAAAATCGTCGGCCCGGGGAACAAATATGTCACAGCGGCCAAGCTCCTGGTTTTCGGCGAGGTGGATATTGATTCCCCGGCGGGACCCAGCGAGGCCCTCATCGTGGCCGACGACACGGCCGAGGCCCGTTTTGTGGCCGCGGACTTTCTCTCTCAGGTGGAGCACGACCAGGATGCCGCTGCGGTCCTGGTGACGCCGGCTGAATCTCTGGCCCGCAAAGTGGTGGAACTTATCCTGACTGAGTTACCGTCTTTGCCCCGCCGGGAGATATTAGAGAAGGCCATCGAAAAAAATTCTGCCGTCCTGGTGACCAACAACCTGGATGAAGCCCTGGATTTTGCCAACCGCTACGCCGCGGAGCATTTGCAGATCATGACCCGGGACCCCTTTGCGGTGCTTCCCCGCATCCAGCATGCCGGCTCCATTTTTCTGGGGTCTTATGCCCCGGTGCCGGTGGGGGATTATGCCAGCGGCACCAACCACGTGCTGCCCACCGGGGGCTCTGCCCGCATGTTTTCGGGGCTCTCCGTGGATGATTTTATTAAAAAGCCCACATTCCAGCACCTTACTCGAGAGGGGCTGAAGTCCCTGAAAGACGCGGTGGTGCTCCTGGCGGAAACCGAGGGCCTGCCGCTGCACGCCCGGGCCGTGGCCGAGCGCTTTCGTTACACTTGATCTTTAGAAAAACTTTAACGGCGTACCCAAAATCAATTGGAAAAGAAGAAATATGATATAATGTTAGGGAAAATACCGTAACTGACCCTTAACAATAAACCCATGCCCTCCCCCAAGCAACCCCTGACCAGCATCGGCGCCGCGGAAGTCATCGCCGACGTGCAAAAGCAGCCCAGCCCCCACACCATCGACATCGACAAGGTGGGGGTCAAAAACATTTCCTATCCCATCGTGGTCCTGGACAAGTTCAACGGCACCCAGCACACCGTGGCCCGCATCAACATGTATGTGAATCTCCCCCACCGGCACAAGGGCACCCACATGAGCCGGTTCATCGAGATCCTCTCCGAGTGCCGCCGGGACATCAGCATCAGGAACATCGCCGCCATCCTGGAGGAAACTCGCAAGCGCCTCCATGCCCAGAGCGCCCACATTGAGATGACCTTCCCGTATTTCATCGACAAACCCGCGCCGGTGAGCAAGGCCCGGGGCCTCATGGAGTATATCTGCTCGTTTACGGGTTCCCTGGACGGTGAGGGCCACATCGACCTGGTGGTGGGCATCACCGTGCCCATTACCACCCTGTGCCCGTGCAGCAAGGAGATCAGCAACGTGGGGGCCCACAATCAGCGGGGGGAAGTGCGCATTAAGGTGCGTTTTAAGAGGTTCTTCTGGATCGAGGATTTGATTCGGCTAGTGGAGGAGTCCGCCTCCTGCGAGGTCTACGCCTTGTTAAAACGCCAGGACGAGAAGTTTGTCACGGAAAAGGCTTA
This sequence comes from Desulfobaccales bacterium, assembly GCA_049288295.1. GTDB lineage: Bacteria > Desulfobacterota > Desulfobaccia > Desulfobaccales > 0-14-0-80-60-11 > JBGSLA01. The sequence continues at coordinate 10,367 of JBAQHL010000724.1, read as the reverse complement.
CTCCAACCCCATGTTTGTGGAAGACGTGGTGCGGGAAATCGCCCATAAGTTAGGACAAGACCGGAACTTTACCTGGTTCGCAGTGGAGTCCGAGAATTTCGAATCCATTCACAACCATTCCGCTTACGCCTGCATTGAATCCGAAGCTTGATTCAACCCAGATCAATACAGACCGCGATTTTTGCCTAAAATTTGTGGGCCGCGCCCATCCTCCTTTTTTCTTATCCCCAGGCCTTCCTAAACAGGCTCCCCCCCGCCTGAAGCCACGATCTTCACCTTCAGGAGAGGCTTGGGCTCAGCTTTGCCGTTTCCTGACCCCTTGACTCCAATCACCAGGTCCGTCTGGCCGCCCTGCCGCACGAAAAACTCATAGACCACCCTGGAGGAGCTCCCCTGGGGCCCGGAGAAAGACTGCAGACTTTGGCCCGCCAGGGTCAGGACTTCAGGATTGAACTCCGGGGCTACCACGTGATGACCCGCGCCAAGGGTGAGGTCCACCACCAACATCTGGCCCACCGTGAGGTTAAGGGTCCGGCCGGAGTCCTTTTGGGTGAGGATTAGGGGCTGGGTGGCGGCTGAGACCGAAGCCGGGGACCACCATAGCCCCAAAAGGGCTGCAGCCAGGAAGAGAAAAGTTGCCCTGTTTGGCAGTAAAAATTTCTGTGTCGATAATTCTGAGCTATCCATTGAGCCTCTTGCAAAATTGCCCTTTCAAAAAAGAATTGTCATTCTGAGGGAGCGAAGCGACTGAAGAATCTAGATCCTTCGCTTCGCTCAGGATGACAAAAAACGAGTTTTGCAAGAACTTCCATTATCAGGAATAAAATTGCTGCTAAATCGGGGCCAGCCCCTACCCTGGCAGCCCCCTATTTCCCGCAGCTGGCCGGAGGGGGCGAAGGGGTGCCGCCTTTCTTACCTTCCTCCTCCTTCATGAGTTCCCGGGCAGTTTCCATGAGGCGGCGCAGGGTTTGTTCCACCTTGAAGTTGACCGTGTCAGGCTCCCAGGCGCCGTCCGGCAAGCGTTTGCCGGCGGGCTTTCCGGTTAAAAGCTCCAGGGCCTCATCCACTTGGCCCACGGCCCAGACATGAAACTTGCGCGCCTTGACCGCGTCCACAATTTCTGGCTTGAGCATGAGGTCCTGGACATTGGCCTTGGGGATGACGACCCCCTGGGAGCCGTCCAGCCCCCGGCCCTTGCAGACCTTATAAAAGCCTTCGATCTTCCAGTTCACCCCGCCGATGGGCTGGATTTCGCCCCGCTGGCTGATGGAGCCGGTAATGGCCAGGTTTTGTTTGAGGGGCGCATCCGCCAGCACGGAGAGGAGTGCCAGCAACTCTGCGGCCGAGGCGCTGTCCCCTTCCACCAGGCCGTAGCTCTGCTCGAAGGTCAGGCTGGCCGACAGGGTCAGGGGCTTGTCCTGGGCAAAGCGGTTTTTCAGAAATCCCGCCAGGATGAGCACCCCTTTATTGTGAATATTGCCGGCCATCTGGGCTTCCCGGTCGATGGCCACCACCCCTTCCTTCCCCAGGGCGTAGGTGGCAGTGATGCGGCTGGGACGTCCGAAAGCATGGTCCCCCAGGGAATAAACCGACAGGCCGTTGACCTGGCCCACCACCCCGCCGGCGGTCTCGATGAAAAGCATGCCCTCATCGATAAATTCCTGGAGTTTTTCTTCCGGCAGGTTGGAGCGGTAGACCTTCTCCTCAATGGCCCGGTCGATGTCCGTGCCGAAAATCACCTGGTGATCGTTGGAGCGGGCCCAATAGCTGGCCTCTTTGACCACATCCAGCACGTCTTTGAGTTGCAGGGTCAGTTTGCTCTGATGGCCGGCCAGCTCCTGGGCGTGCTCGATGAGGCGGGCCATGCCGGTCTTGTGCACCGGCAACAGCTCCTCATCCTGGCAGTAGGCCGCCACCAGGGCGCAGAACTCCTGGACGTGCTCCGGGGTCTTTTTCATCTCCCAGTCAAAGTGGGCCTTGATTTTGAAAAATTTGCTAAAGTCATCGTCGTAGATCAGCAGGAGATGGTAGAGATGGGGGTCGCCCACCAGGATGACCTTGATTTGCAGGGGGATGGGCTGGGGCTGCAGGGTGCGGGCGGCGATGAACCCCATTTGCTCGGCCAGGTCCTCAATCTTGATCTCCTGGTCTTTGAGGCAGCGCTTCAGGGCCTCGTAGGAGAAAAACCAGCGCAGGAGATCCAGCACGTTCAGGATCAGGTAGCCGCCGTTGGCCCGGTGAATGGAACCGGGGCGGATCAGGGTGAAATCGGTGACCAGGGCGCCGAATTGGGCCCGGCGCTCCACCCCGCCGAACAGATTGGAGTAGTTGGGATTGTTCTCCAGAATCACCGGGGCGCCCTTGCACTCCAGGTTGTCCACAAACAGGTTCACCTGGTACTGGGTGAAGCTCGGCTCGGGCATGGGAAAGGGCAAGGGGCTGGGCGCCCCCGGTTTTTTCTTCAGATCCTCGATGTTTTTGAGGATATCCGCCTCCACCTCCCGCAGATAATCTATTACCAGGGGCTGGTCGTGATATTTTTCCACCAGGTCTTCAATGTATTGTCCCACCGCGGCCAGGGCCATGTCCTGATCCAGCTTGCGCTCTGCCTCCTGGAACTCCTTTTCCATGCGGCGGATTTTGACAATGGCTTCATTCATTTCCTCGTGCAGGGCGTTGGAGCGGTTCCGCAAGGACTCCCGTTCTTCCTCGCCTAAGGCCTTGAGCTCCTCCTCACTCATGGGCTTGCCTTCTTTCCCCGGAAAGAGCATGAGTCCTGTCTGGGAAATGTTGAGGATAAACCCTTCCTGGTTGGCCCGGGCATCCAACTCCTGGAGAATGGCGTTGCGGTCCTGGGTGAACTGACGCACCAGGGCCTCCCGCCGGTTGGCATACTCCTCACTCTCAAAGAACTCAGGCACGTGCATCTTGAGGTTGGCCAGGAGTTCCTCCATGTCGGTCTTCAGAGTGCGTCCGCGTCCGGTGGGCAGAACCAGGCTTCTTGGCCGCTCCGGTTCCTTGAAATTATGGACATAGAGATAATCCGGAGGACAAGGCTCCTTGGCCGCCAGCTCGCTGACGTAATCCTTGATGGTCTCGGTTTTGCGGGCATGGCGGGGGCCGGCCACGTAGATGTTGTATTCGTGGTCCTTGATCCCGAGCCCGAATTCCAGGGCCCGCTGGGCCCGGTCCTGGGCCACCACCTTAACCTTCAAGGGCGCCAGATCCGAGGTGGTCTCAAATCCCAGGGTGTCAAGATTACACCCGGCCCGCAGGTTTTCCGGTTTCAATTCCCATCGCTTCCCAGACATGGGCTCTCCTCAATCAGGTTGCACAACCTTGGCGCGGCATTTGCCCTTTATGTATATCAAGTGAAAAAGAAACTCAAGGCCAGCAAATCATACGGCGGGGGTTTTTGGCAAGGAAGAAAGCGCGGTCGTCATTTCATGGCATATTTAGCCGCCCATCTCTTTGGGCGGCGGCCTCAGGGAACAAATCCGGGGATTGTCATATCCCGGGCCTTCCAGTTGGATGGTGGCATGGTCCAGGCCGAAGCGCCGGGATAACAGGTCTTCCAGGTCCCCGGTAAGGCAGTCCCGGTCCCGGCAGTCCGAGAGCACCACGTGGACGCTCATGGCAAAAAGCCCCGAAGAGATGCTCCAGACATGGAGATCATGAATTTCCTCCACCCCCGGCCATTCCTCCAGGGCCCGGGTCACTTCCTCCAGATTGATGTGCTGGGGAGTGCTTTCCATGAGGATATCCGCAGCCTCCCAGACCAGTTGCCAGGTTCCGAAAATAATCAGGACCGCGATAACCGCGCCGGCCAGGGGGTCAAACCAGTACCAGCCCCGGAGATAAATGGCCAGCCCTGCGGCAATGGCCGCGATGGAGCCCAGGGAATCGGCCACCAGGTGCAAAAACGCGCTCCTGACATTGATGCTCTGGTCCTTGGTGGGATAGAGGATGACAACCCCGAAGAGGTTGACCAGGAGCCCCAGACCGGCGATGATCATCAGGGGGAGGCTGGCAATGACTGGAGGCTGGTGAATACGCAGGTAGGCATTATAAAGGATATAGCCCGCCATGCCCCACAGAATAAGCCCGTTTACCAGGGCCACCAGGATTTCCAGGCGGTGATAGCCGTAGGTTTTCTGAGCCGTGTGGGGTCTTTGGGTGTAGGAGAGGGCCAGCAGGCTCAGGCCCAGGGCGGCCACATCGCTGAGCATGTGGCCAGCGTCGGCGATGAGGGCCAGGCTGTTGGTGAGGAGGCCCCCCGCCAACTCCACCGCGAAAAAAAGGAACTGGGTGACAAAGGCCAGGACCAGGGGGCGGCGGCTGCGCTCAAACTGCCGGTTATGGGGTCCATGTGGATGAGGGTGGTTCATGTCTCGTCCACGCTGATGTCCAGGATCTGGTAAGACCGCCGCCCGGCCGGGGTATCCAGGTCAACCTTTTCACCGGGGCTCCGGCCCATGAGAGCCCGCCCCAGGGGCGAAGCCGTGGACAGGCGGCCGTTCTGGGCGTCGGCCTCCACCGGCCCCACCAGCCTGAACTGCTGAACCTTGCCGTTGGCCAGGTGGCAGATGGTCACCCGGCAATTGAACCGCACCCGGTCCGGGGGCAGGTTGCTGCCCACCAGCACCTCGGCGTTGGCCAGGACTTTCTGGAGATAGGCAATGCGCCGTTCGAGCCTTTGCTTTCTGGCCAGGATGCGCTGGAAGTCGGGGTCGTCTGCGGCTCCCCACTCTGGGGCGACCTCCACGATCTCATGCACCAACCCGGGGCGTTCCTCTCCGGAAAGGAGACGGAGCTCCCTCAGAATTTCTTCATAACCAGCCCGGCTGAGAAGAATTTTTACCATAACCCTTTTGGGTGCGGTTCTATGCCTGGTATGATTGCGTGTCGCCTCAGTCTCATTTTTATCGAAAATCTTCTTGCCGGTCAATATGGGCAACTCTCGGAGCAGTTCCTCATGGGCCCTAAGCCCGCCCGTAAAGCATTAAAGTCAGTAGGGCGGGCCTCCCCGCCCGCCAACACCAGTGCGTAAGACGCACCCCACAACTCGAAACTCAAAACTCGAAACTCGAAACTTTTCAAGACAAAGTAGGTTTTCCCGCCGGCAGAAAAAAAAACCCGGCAAGATATCCTCTTGCCGGGCTCTAAAGGGAGAAAAGATCGAACTCTGCGAAAGAAACTTTAACCTAAAGGGCGCCGCCTCCCTAATTGCACACTCTAGCCGGAACTGCCGAAATATTTATCCCCAGGGATTCCTCGAGAAACTGCGTCACCAGTGAGCCCACCGTGTTGTAGAGGACAGACCAATCGAACCCCTGGGTGTCGCGCCGGGCATCCCCGATGGCTTCACGGCACCAGGCCATGCGCATGGCATTGGCGGAAGGAGTGCCCGCCAGCGTCATTTTCTGCACAAAAAACACTTCAACACTAAAAACATAAAATGGCGGGGATACCTGGGCCCGATCGGCATGGACCAGAACCCCCAAACAAGGAAAGGACGGAGTTTGTTGCCAGCTGTGGGGGGGCACTGGCAGGCCTGCCCGAACCAGCTTTTGGTGCACTGCCTGCCAGAGGAATTCCCGGTCCAGGCCATCAGCCACCAGAGCTGGATCTACCTGAGATACCCACACATGAATTCCTTGAAAACCCGCAAGGGTTTCCGGAATGGCGGAGACGACCTCTCTGGACCTCTGCCGCTTGACTTTTATTATGCTGTCCATAACCAGTTGGCCCCCTTCCTGCGGGTTTCGATCCCCCCATGGGGAAGGCAAATGTCCACTCAGAACTAAGCACACCCTCAGTCCTGATTGTCTGAAATTATGGACTTTTAAAAAAAAAAGAAAATAGGGAAAAACCCTGAAATTTATATGCGGAAACCCTGGTTTTTAATGGACAACGTTTACCAGAAGAAGAGGTTCTTTAGGGTAAGGGTATGAAACTCTTAGGGTTCCAAGGATGTGAGCCCTTCTCGAATGGCGTATTTGGTAAGTTCGGCCACACTGCGCATTCCCAGTTTGTGCATGATCTGCTGCCGGTGAGTCTCCACTGTCTTGACGCTGATGGCTAACAATTCGGCAATCTGGCCGGTGCTCTTGCCCTCGGCCATGAGCTGCAGCACCTCCCGCTCCCGGGCGGTGAGGACGTGAAACGCAGTTTGCGCGGGGCCGGGGACGCGATGCACATAGTCCTTGACCACGATCTCCGCCACCCCCGGACTCAGATAGGTCTTATTGGCCATTACCAGGCGGATGGCATGGGCCAGTTCTTCAAAGGCGCAGTCCTTCAACAGATAACCATGAGCCCCGGCCTTCAGCATGTTAATGACAAAACGGCGGTCGGCATGCATGGAAAGGGCGATTATTTTCATTTCCGGGTAATCGGTGAGAATCTGGCGGGTGGCCTCTATCCCGTTGAGATCGGGCATGTTCACATCCATGATGACCACATCCGGGATTAGCTCACTGACCATGATCACCGTTTTGCGCCCGTCCTCCGCCTCCGCCACCACCTCCATGTCCGGCTCTTTTTCCAGGAGGGTCTTGAGGCCCTGGCGCAGGATCTGGTGGTCATCCGCTATAATAATGCGGATGCCGGCCGTTTCGCTCCTTGCTTCTCCTGATGCCTGGCCTCCGGATTTTTTGGAGGACTCAGGTCTTCCCTCCTTTTGACTCATCTGCCTCGCCCCATTCTTTGAGAGATCATCTCGCGCAAGCCTGGTTCTGATCTGGCTGCCGCACTGGACAACTAGTTAATATTATAGCTGCTTTGCTTTTTTGTGAAAAGCATTTTGTGCCCTTATGCATACCGCAAATATATATCCCGGGTCACGATATTCCTGAGTATTACCTCAGGATTATAGAAGAAAACTCTCAGAAAGGAAAGAAGAACCAGGAAAATCTGCGTTCCTGGCATCCTCCCGCCACATGTGCTAAGGTGGGACGCCATGGAGACCGTCGCCGATTTTCACATCCATTCCCATTACTCCATAGCCACCGGCCAGAACGCCAACCTGGAGCATCTGGATCTTTGGGGCCGCTACAAAGGCCTGACCGTGGTGGGCACCGGGGATTGCACCCACCCCCGGTGGCTCGCAGAGCTCAACGCCAAGCTCACCCCGGTGGCTGAGGGCGCTTATGCATTAAAAGAGGGACTCTCCCTCCCCCTAAGCCTCTCCGGCCCCAGGTGGGAGCAGCCCTCATCAGTCCGTTTTGTGATCACCGGCGAAGTAAGCGCCATTTACAGCAAGGGCGGCAAGGTCCGCAAGGTGCACCTGCTCATCATCCTGCCGGGATTGGCGGCCGCCGACCGCCTTTCCCGGCGTCTGGGCCAGTTGGGCAACGTGGTGGCGGACGGACGCCCCATTCTCGGCCTGGACGCCAAATACCTGGTGGAATTGACCCTGGAGGCCGACCCCGAAGCCCTGGTGATCCCGGCCCACATCTGGACCCCATGGTTTTCGGTCCTGGGGGCCAAAAGCGGCTTTGACACCCTGGAAGAGTGCTTTGAGGACCAGGTGGCCCAAATTTATGCCCTGGAAACCGGCCTGTCCTCCGATCCGCCCATGAACTGGCGGGTGAGCGGCCTGGACCGTTACCTCTTGATGTCCAATTCCGACGCCCACTCCCCCCAGAAGCTGGCCCGGGAGGCCAACCTGTTCACGGTGGCGCCCACCTATCCGGCCCTCGCCCAGGCCATTCGCAGCCAGGAAGGCTTTGCCGGCACCATCGAATTTTTTCCCGAGGAAGGCAAGTATCACCTGGACGGCCACCGCAAGTGCGGGCTCAGGCTGGAGCCGGCGGAGGCCAAACATTTGGAGGGCCGCTGCCCTCAGTGCGGCAAACCCCTTACCCTCGGGGTCATGCACCGGGTGCTGGCCCTGGCGGACCGGGCTCAGGGAGCCCGCGCTCCGGGAGGGAAACCTTTCGAGTCTCTCATCGCCCTGCACGCCATCCTGGGGGAAGTCCTGGCCGTAGGGCCTGCCAGCAAAAAAGTGGAGCAGGCTTATTTCCGGCTGCTGGAAAGGCTGGGTCCTGAGCTGGATATTTTGCGCCAGGCGCCCGTCGAGGACCTGGCCCGGGAGGGCGGGGACCTTTTGGCCTATGCCGTGGAAAAAATGCGCCGGGGAAAAGCCCACATCGCCCCCGGTTACGACGGGGTTTATGGGGAGATTACCCTCTTGACCCCGGAGGAGCGCCGCCGCTTCCAGGGACAGGGCGCCTTTTGGAGCGCGGCGCTGCCAGGGCCGAAAGCAAAAAAACCTGACCTGGACCCCCCGCCAAACCCTAAGACTGCCGCCCCCGCTCAGGTGAAAACCGCGGCCAGCCCCGCCCTCGACGCAGATGACCCCCTCCTGGCCGGTCTCAATCCGGAGCAACGCTTCGCAGTCACCCACCAGGGCTCGCCCCTCATCGTCCAGGCCGGGCCCGGCGCCGGCAAAACCAGGGCCCTCACCCACCGCCTGGCTTATCTCCTTGAGCGCCGCCAGGCCCCGCCGGAAAGCATCCTGGCCCTCACCTTCACCCGCCAGGCCGCCGGAGAAATGGCCGAGCGGGTCCACCAGCTCTTACCGGATTATCCCCACCTGAATCTCATAACCTTGGGCACCTTTCATGCCTTGGGTCTCAAGATCCTGGCCGAGCACGGCTTTTCCCGGCAGGTGGCCGACGAGGAGCGCCGGCGCGCTCTGCTCCAGGAAGTGGCCCAGGAATTTCGCCTGCCCGTTTCCCGGCTGGACCGGCAGATCAGCGCCGCCAAGCAGGCCCTTTTCAGGCCCGGGGATGTCCCCCCGGGAGATGCCCAGCCCCCCGCCCAGGCCTTCCTGGCCTATGAAGCCCTCCTGGAACGGCAAGGCCTTTGGGACTACGAGGACCTTCTGGCCCGGCCGCTGCGCCTCCTCCAGGAAAACCCCGGCATCCAGACCGCCTACCGGGAGCGCTACCACCATCTCCTGGTGGACGAATATCAGGACTTGAACGAAGTCCAATACCTGTTTTTTCGGGCCTTGGCGGGGCCCCGGGCGGAAATTATGGTCATCGGCGATCCCCACCAGGCCATTTACGGCTTTCGGGGGGCGAGACCCGAGTATTTTGACCGCTTTGCCGCAGATTGGCCGGGAGCGGTGACCCTGAATTTCAGCGCAACCTACCGCCTGCCCCCGCCCCTGCTGGCTGCCTCCCAGCGCCTGCTGCCCGGGGCCGGCTCAGGACCCCAGGTGAGCCGCCGGCAGGGTGACCTTCCCCTGGTGCTCCTGGAGGCGGCCTCCCCCCAGGAGGAGGCCCGGACCATTGCCCGGCTCATCGAGGCCCTGGTGGGCGGCCTGGATCACCAATCCCTGGAGGACCACCGCCTGCGCTATCAGGACCCGAACGAGGCAGTGGGCTTTAAGGACATAGCCGTCCTTTTCCGTCTGCATGCCCAGGGGACGGAGCTGTGGGAGGCCCTGACCGCGGCCGGCATTCCCTGCGAACTGGCCCGCCAGGGGGTGGGTCCCGAAGTTACCGGCATCGACCTCGCGGCCCAGCGGGTGAAGCTCCTCACCCTCCACGCCGCCAAGGGCCTGGAGTTTCCTTATGTCGTCGTGGCCGGCTGCGAAATTGGCCTTCTGCCCCTGGAAATGGAGGGTCTCGAACCCGCAGACCCGGAGGAGGAGCGCCGCCTGTTCTATGTGGGCCTGACCCGGGCCCAATCCCAGGTCTTCCTCACCCGGGCCCGCAGCCGCACCCTCTGGAACAGGCGCCGGCGCCCCGGCCTTTCCCCCCTGGCCGAAATGGCGGCCCCCTTGCGGCAATCCTTCAGCGCCGCCCAGGGTCGCGGCCAAAAACAGCGGGCTCTGTTCCCGGAACTCCGTCCCCAGGGCATAAAACCCGGCAGAAGGCGCACCTAAGCCCGTTTTTCCCACTGAACCCAAAACCGAAGGATGGCTCCCGGTCTGGCGGGCGATGGTCTGTAGCTTAACCTTGACCTACTTTCCCCCGGTGGAGGTAATCTCCCCCCGTTCCCCGGGATTCCCCTGGACCTGGAAGGTGGGTCCCAAGAATTGCTCGATGACCCAGAGGTTGGTGAGAAGGTGGGAGGTGACCTCTTCGGTGCTGAAGGCTGACGGGCCCTCCGCCCTGGCCAGGTACAGCAGGATCTGGTCGGCCAGGTGACGGTCCAGCGCGGCTCGGTGATTTTTATAGTGGAGGAAATCCTCCACCGCCTCGTCGGCCACCTTCTCCGCAGGTTTGCCCCTGGCCCCCAGGGCGTGAAAACCGGCGTACGGCCCCCAGAGAAACACAAAACTCCCCGGATCGAGGCTCTCGGCCTCCAGTTCCGTCACCGGCAGCCCACCGCCCATCCGCGCCTTAAGC
>JBAQHL010000723.1:0-7368 GCA_049288295.1 Desulfobaccales bacterium | reverse complement strand
TCCTTGAGGTAATTATAGAGACGGCGGGACAGCGTGGTCTTGCCTGAGCACGGCAAGCCGGTAAACCAGACGGTAAAACTCATGCGTGTCTATCTCACCTTTCTTCTGGCCGAAATTCCCAGCCGGTTTGATTAACAATTGAAGTTACCATATTGGGGGCCTGGTTGACAAGCCCGGGTTGTCAAAAGCCTGGGAACCGGCAAATAATTACATCTGTTACGAAAAGTTCCTCAGGGGTGGCATAGGCTTTCCAGCCTGTGCTGATAATCGAGGCGGGCACGGGCGCCCGCCCTACCGACCTTTTCATTGTTTGCGGGTGGGCGTGGGCCAAAGGCCCATGAGGAACTGTTACGAAACGGTCATGGCCCGATTTGGGCCGCCCCCGGGTATGAAAATTTTTCGTAGGGGCTTGATTCATCAAGCCCTGAGGGCGCAATGAATTGCGCCCCTACGTCTTTTTCACGGTAAAAGTTATGCAGAGTGGGCAGCGCCCACCACATATTTGGCGGGCAGCGCCCACCCACATTTACTCTTATACGCAGGTTAGTTGGGAGAGAGCCCGAAGGGGATTGTGGCTTACCGCCTTAGGGCATGGCAAGCCATACCCCTACGCTTCCCCTCCCGATCTCTTAGCACGGCAGGACGGGCTACCAGCCCGTCCAGGCACAGGCTGGAAAGCCTGTGCCACCGTTTGACTTCAAACCGAGATCTCTGCGAAAGTCATGGTGAACAGCCGCCCCCGGCTGTATCTTGCAGGCAAGGGCGCCTGCTCTACAAAATATGGATTTTTTTTGAGAACTTCGGGGTAATGAGGGACTTTCGCAGATGTCTCAAACCGGTATTAGACGGCAACCTGGCGGGAGGCGGGAATCGGGAATATAAAGATGGGTTCACGCCATAAAAAACCGGGGAGGACCGGAATCCTCCCCGGCGGTCAGAAGAGAGGGTTACCTCACCAATTTGGCCGCTTTCGAAAAAGAGCCTTTGCCGGATGGGGCGCCGGGGTTGACGTGCTCCTTGTCGGGCCCGCCCGAGGTGGTCCCGGGGTTCGACACCGTGTCGCCCGGGGGAACTTCTATGGTGACGGAGTTCTGGTTGCGGCAGCTGTCGCCATTGTTCACCATACAGTCCACCGTGCTGCTGTAGGTTTGCCCGTTAAAGGCCTGTATGCCCGGAACACTGGAGTTCCTGTCACTGCAAGGATCGCATTTGGCAGGAAGGTCAGAGGCAATGGAGGCCACTGGTTCGTATTTCACATTGGTCACATATACCGTGGTAACCGCATCCACATAAAGGTTTGGATTATAGCTCTGCGTCATTGAGTAGCAGGCATGGGCCGGGGTGGGGCCAAAGGAGAACAATCCGGCCATGGACTTTAAGCCCCGGTCGAGCAGGGAGGCCGTGGGGTTGCTGGTGGTGTACACGGGCACCACGGCCTTGTACTTGCCGCTGCTGTCCTTGTTGGCGTCATACGCCTTTTTGAAATTGTTGAAGATGGTGCTGATGTTCGAGGCCCATTGGTATTCGCTGATGCCGTAGAGCTGGTCGCCTCGGGCCATGGCCCGCACCGGCTTGCCGCTGGTGCTGTATTGTCTCTTCAAGTTGTCGTTAATGGTGCCGGGCGCTGGATCGCTTTGGTTAACGAGCACCAGATAGGCCTTCGTTTGGTCCAACATGGCCTTGGAGAGATTGTTTTGGTAGAACGTGGTTCCACCTAGGTCCTTGAAGGTCAACGTTTGTGCAGCCGCAGCAATGGCCTCCTTGGGCCCCAATATCTTGGCCCACCAGGATTTGCTGGGGGGATTGGCAGCCGTTATTAACGAATCCGGTACGGCCAGGGGCAGATCCACTGAGCCGGTGGCGGCTTTGGCCACAAAACCCAGGTAGGCCGTGGCCGTGGCCCCAACTTCCGTGGTCGGTTTCCCGAAAATGCCGGCTAAAAAGTTGGTCACCGGGCCGAAAGCTACGCCCTCACCCCGCCTGATGGCCACCCGCACCCCGTTGGCATTGGAATAGGCCCCCGCGGTGGAACCGAGATCGGTCCAGGCCGTTTCGGGATTACCTGCATAGATGTTCCAGTTCCCGAAAGTCACCGTCAGGTCGTTCCGCTCCCCAGCGTCCACCGGAGCCAGTCCTGAAAGCGTTGATTGACGCTGGGCCACGTCCATGACGGCCTGGGATGCGGCGGCAGAGTCTCGCACCGCTTCTCCGTTCTGCTCAACGATAAGTTTGTTGGCGCCGGCCAGGGCGGCGGCATCGGCGACGTTTTGGAGTTCATTCCGAACCATGTAGAGGTGACCCATGTCAATGGCCAGGCTGGCAAAGCCGATGAAGGCCATCAGCCCCAGTCCGGTGAGAATCATTATGGTCCCCTCTGTTCCCTTGACGAATTTCTGTAATTTCACAAACATATCTCCTTTCCTCCGTGATCAGGCTTGGGGTCCTCCCCCGCCGCTCAGGCGGCCCCCCTGACCTCGTTAGCCGTTAGGGCCGGGATCTTCCCGTCCCTTCATTCACACTGCATGACCGTGGTGGCGGCCAAGGTTATCTGGCTGCCCAAAGTCGGGATAAAATTCCCCAGCACAAACCAGGTCTTGATGGCGGATACCGTCACCTCCAGGTTGGCGCCGGAGGTTCCGGTGCTATAACCGGCTCCCGTCACCGTCACCTGGGGGTTGGCGTTATCCGGCAAAAGATCGCCTATGTGATTGGTAACCAGTATGTGATTCATAATACTGGGGGAATAGTTGACGGGGGCTAACCTCGCACCAGAACTGGTAGTCTGATAGACTACGCCATAACGGGCCCCTTCCCGGCTGGCGTTGGTCACCACCTGCCTCATGTAAAAGGCATGCCCCAGGTCCATGATGCCTGCGATGATCAGCAAAAAAACGAGGCATACCACCGCAAACTCGACCATGACGGCGCCTTTGGTTTCCCGAAGGAAACGGCGAACAATATGCGACGTTTTCCTCATGAGCCACTCCTTCTTTCAATGCCAAGTCAGTCTTTACTACATACAAGAATAATGCCAAAAACCGCAACTCAGGCTATTTTTTTAAGCTATTGATATAACTAATATATTAAGTTGGCCAGGATTTTTTTCCTCCAAAAATTGAGTCATTTTTCTTAAGTGAAAAGAAACTTTCTTAACTACAGAGAAAGTTTCTTCAAATTCAATGGAATTTCCTTTGGGTCCCGAAACCCGGTTACAGGTTTGCCGACGTCCACACGACCCGCAAAAACGGGACAATTTTTTCATGCCGGCGGCAGATACCCGGGAAGCCGCCGGTTATTAGCCTTGTCCCCGTCCCTTCCGTGAATTATGATAGGGGCAGGGCAGAGGGGAAGGACGACCTGGGTTTTGGTTGGTTCCCCCGGGCCCCGGGTTATCTGAAAACCAGCGAGGGGTTATGGCATGAACATCACCTTCAACGGAGCAGTCCAGACCGTCACCGGCTCTCAGCATCTAATCACCCTGAACGGCCAGAAAATTTTATTGGAGTGCGGGCTTTATCAGGGGAAACGGGAGGAGTCCAGAATCAGGAACCGGGATTTCCCCTTTGATCCCAAAGAGGTCGATGCCCTGGTGCTATCCCATGCCCACATCGACCATTCGGGCAACATCCCCAACCTGGTGCGCAAAGGTTTTCAGGGCAGAATTGTCTGCACCGAAGGCACCGTGGACCTCTGTAAGGCCATGCTGATGGACAGCGGCCGCATCCAGGAAACGGATGTGGCCTACGTCAACAAAAAACGGCGCCAGCGGGGCGAGCCACCAGTGAAGCCCATCTACACCCAGGAAGATGCGGCCCGCTCCCTGAAGCACTTTCAGGGAATCGACTATGACGAGCCGTATTTATTGGGGCCGGGGATCACCCTCACCCTGTACGATGCCGGCCACATGCTGGGCTCGGCCATTGTGGCCCTGGATTTCGCCGAAGGCAACGGGCGCCCCAGCCGGCGCCTGGTCTTTACGGGGGATCTCGGCCGGGTGGAGGTGCCCATCCTGAAAGACCCCACGCTCCTGGATGAGGCCGACATTCTTCTCATCGAGAGCACCTACGGCGCCAGGCTGCACCCTCCCATCGAGAACTCGGCCAAAGAGCTGGAGAGGACCATCAAGCGCACCTATGACCGGGGCGGCAAGGTCATCATCCCGTCATTTGCCGTGGAGCGCACCCAGCTTCTCATCTATCTCCTGAACGAAATGTATAACCAGGGCAGCCTGCCGGACATGCCGGTCTATGTGGACAGCCCCCTGGCGGTGAATGTCACTGAGGTCTTTCGCCGCTACCCGGAATATTTCGACGAGAAAACCCGGGACTATATCCGCACCGACCCTGACGGCGATGTCTTTAACTTTAAAAAACTGACCTATATTCGGGATGTGGAGGAGTCCAAGGCCCTGAATCACCGCCGCGAACCCTGTGTTATCATCAGCGCCTCAGGCATGGCCGAGGCCGGGCGCATCCAGCACCACCTCAAAAACAATATCGAGGATTCCCGCAACACCGTGCTAATCGTGGGCTGGATGGCCCCCAACACCCTGGGCCGCCGCCTGGTGGAGCGTTTGCCGGTGGTTAGAATCTTCGGCATGGAATACCAGTTGGAGGCCGAGGTGGTAACCCTGAACGGGTTCAGCGGCCATGCGGATCAGGCGGGGCTTTTGCAGTGGGTGCGGGCTTTTCAGAAAAGGCCCCAGCAGATATTTGTGGTGCATGGCGACCCGGAGGCTGCCTCGGTTTTGGCCGCCAAGCTCCGGGATAGTTTGGGCTATTCCCGGGTGATGGTGCCGAACCTGCATCAATCATATGATATTTAAGGAGAAAATATGGCGCCGTTTCGCCACCGGGCGGGAACCGCAGCCTGAGCGGTGGTGTGATGCCCCCGGCTTTTGACGACCAGGTTGCGGCCTATGACCGCTGGTATGACACCCCCCTGGGACAACTGGTGGATGGGGTGGAAAAGGAGGCCCTCTTCGCCCTGGCAATCGACCTTGGGGGCCGGCTGGTCCTGGAGGTGGGCTGCGGCACCGGCAACATCACCCTGGCCCTGGCCCGCCGGGGCGCCCACCTGGTAGGTCTGGATGTCTCCCTGCCCATGCTGGCGGCTGCGCAACGGCGTGCCCGGGAGCAGGGTTTTTCCATGGAATGGGTCAGGGGCCTGGCCGGTTCACTGCCCTGCGCGGCCGCCCGTTTTGACGGGGTGATCTCCATTTTGGCCCTGGATTTCATGGCGGACCGTCCGGGGGCCGTGGACGACATGGTGCGGGTGCTCAAACCCGGAGGTTTTTTGGTGCTGGCCATGCTGAACCGCTACAGCCTCTGGACGGCAAAGCGAGTCGTCAGGGCCTGGTTTACGCCCTCCCTCTGGCGGGAAGTCCGGTTCAGCACTCTCAAAGAATTGCGGCAACTCTTAGCCGACCATGGAGACCTGGAAAACGTTTCCACCGCTCAGGCCGTTTACTTTCCTCCCTGGTCCGCTCCCTTTCTGCTCCGGCACTACCCTGCCCTGGAGAGCTGGGGGCAGCGCCTGGGCCTCCCCACCGGGGCCTTTCTGGTGGCGGCCGCCCGCAAACGGCTTACCTGAGAAATTCTTCAAGACAGTCCCCATGGGGCTGGGTCCCACCTGCAAAGCATGAAAAATCGGGATTATCCCCACCCTCTTGAAAGGCGCCAACTGAAGGCGGGATGCGCTTCGCTTTCCCGCCCTACGGCTCAACATTGAAAATTGAACTTTGAACTTTGAACTTTTCAAAACAGTCCCTCATATGCCTTTGGCCCACCCGTAAGGCATGAAAAGTCGGTAGCGGGCCTCCCCGCCCGCCATCATGGTGCCTAAAACACACCCTACAATCGAATCTCGAAACTTAAAACTCGAAACTCGAAACTTGACGGCATCCTGGGAAAGGGCTAATTACCTAAATGATCGCGACTTGCTGGTAGAAGACGGGGCGTGGACAGCAGGGTTCGTTGCGGCTGCGGCCAGGCGGGGACGCAGACCTTGCTGAATAGTTTCCATGGTCTGGGCGGAATTATCTTCCACCATAACGGTGGAAATCAACATCCCTAAAACCAGGAGTGTGCAAAAAATGGCGTAAAAAGTGAGGCCGAGGTTACGCCTCTCCAGCCTGGCCAGCCGTTGCAGAATCCTGGTATCCTCCCCGAGTTTCCCCACCCTGTCCACAATGGCGCTTGCTTCCAGGGAGCTAATCTGGAAACCGATGTTGTTGAGGTCGCGGTCTTCTTCTTCCTGGGCTGTCTGGTGGGGCTGCTCCCGGGGAGCGGAATTTTCCTGGTCTCTTAAGAGTTCTTTTAACTGCACCCATTTTTTGTCGAGGCGGGCGATCATGGCCTCCAGGTCTTCCACCTGGGAAGGGTCTGATGCCCCTGACAAAAGGGCCTCGAACTTTTCCGGGTCAAGAGGTGTCATCAAGGATTCCTGGATCGTGAATAATGTAATGACTTGTTAATGTTTAAAAGCATGAGTCATGCCATTGGGGCATAAATTTTATGGGAAAAGACAAGTGGCGGAGGGGGTCTAGATTTAATAATATAACTAAATCAGTTAGTTGTTTACGATAAATAAATTTTCCCTGGGGGTTGCCGCCTTGCTTCTCCAAACTCCAAAGGAGGTTTTGGGAAGAATCCCTGGCACCAGGTCAGTATAAATACTGGTTTTTTTCACAAGGGAAAACCTGATCTATTTTCGGCCATGAGAAAATTCTCATGAAACAAAATTTTTTCTTGAAGGGTGGCTGACCTAAGATTGCTATGTTACCTTCACTCACTGAGGAGTCTGGCGCCCATGACTGACAAAGAGTCCGGTTCGGTAATATCCAGTAGAAAAGCTTACATGGTGGCAGGAATCTTTACCGCTATCCCCATCATCATTACCTGGTGGGTGGTAAAATTCATGCTGCAGCTGTTGAGGGAATTCGGGGGGCCGGTGGTCAAATGGCTGGCCTTCGCCATCCGTCCCCTGTCGGGGCAAGTTGCGGACATGGTGCTGAGCCCCTGGTTCGAATCCATCCTGGCTGTGCTTTTGGTGCTGCTGGGCCTGTACCTGCTGGGCTGGGTGGCCACCCGGGTGGTGGGGCGGCGGCTGCTTGGGGTTTTTGACGCCCTGGTCAGCCGCATCCCCTTGGTGAACACCATTTACAGTTCGGTGCAACAATTTCTGTCCGTGCTCCAGACCAAGCCCAATGGCGTCCACCGGGTGGTCCTCATCGATTTTCCCTCGCCGGAGATGAAAGCCGTGGGTTTTGTCACCCGGACCTTGGTGGATGCCGATACCGGCCGGAACCTGGCCGCGGTGTTCGTGCCCACCACCCCCAACCCCACCTCAGGTTATCTGGAAATCGTC
>JBAQHL010000722.1:0-2398 GCA_049288295.1 Desulfobaccales bacterium | reverse complement strand
CGGACATTCCCGCACACAGGCCAGACAGCCGGTGCAGGTTTCCGGGTCGATGCTGTACTTGAGCAGCGGCCGGCAGACCAGGGCCGGGCACTTCTTGTCGTTGATGTGGGCTTCGTACTCGTGGCGGAAATACTTGAGGGTGGAGCGCACCGGGTTGACCGCGCTTTGACCCAGGCCGCAGATGGAAGCGGACGACATGCCCTCGCAGAGGTCCTCCATGAGGGTGAGGTGCTCCATTTCGCCCCGGCCGTTGGTGATTTCCTCGTAGAGGTATTTCAACTGGTTCAGGCCTTCCCGGCAGGGGGTGCACTTGCCGCAGGACTCGGCGTGAAGGAAGCCGATGAAGTAGCGGGCCACGTCCACCATGCAGCTGGTGTTGTCCATGACGATCATGCCGCCCGAACCCATGATGGAGCCCACTTCCTGGAGACTGTCGTAATCCACGGGCAGGTCTAAAAACTGCTCGGGGATGCAGCCGCCCGAAGGGCCGCCGGTCTGCACCGCTTTAAAGGGCCGGTTGCCGGCAATGCCGCCTCCCAGGTCGAAAATGATCTGGCGCAGGGTCATGCCCATGGGCACTTCCACGAGACCCGTGTTGTTCACCGAGCCCACCAGGGAAAAGACCTTGGTGCCCTTGCTCTTCTCCGTGCCCAGACCTGCGTACCATTCCGCCCCCATGTTGATGATTTCCGGGACGTTGGCCCAGGTTTCCACGTTGTTGATGATGGTGGGCAGACCGAAAAGACCGGCCTGGGCCGGATAGGGCGGCCGGGGGTTAGGCTCGCCGATAAACCCTTCAATGGAGGCCATGAGGGCCGTTTCTTCACCGCAGACAAAGGCTCCCGCCCCCTGGTTGATTTTGAGGTCGAAGCTGAACTTGGAGCGGAGAATATTCTCCCCCAGAAAACCCATGTCCCGGGCCTGCTCGATGGCGAGTTTCAAACGTTTCACGGCCAGGGGGTACTCGTGGCGCACATAGATATAGCCCTGGCGGGCGCCGATGGCATAGGCCCCCACGATCATGCCCTCGATGACCGCATGGGGGTCGCCTTCCATGACCGCCCGGTCCATGAAGGCCCCGGGGTCGCCTTCGTCGCCGTTGCAAATGATAAACTTCACCGCCCCTTCGGCCTCCCGGCAGATGCGCCATTTGCGGCCGGTGGGGAAACCGCCCCCGCCCCGGCCCCGGAGTCCCGAGCGCTCGATCTGGTCGATGACCTCCGCAGGGGTCATGGTGAACAGCACCTTGCGCAGGGTGCGGTAGCCCCCCACGACCAGGTAGTCGTCGATGCTCTCGGCGTCGATCAGGTCGAGTTTCCGGAGAACAATGGGGTCCTGGCCCTTATAAAAAGGCACCTCGTCCTTGTGCACGCAAGGCTGGCCGCTGGCCGGGTCGTGATAGACCAGGCGCTCCACCACGCCGCCGGCTACCAGGGTGCCTTCCACAATCTCCGGCACATCTTGGGGAGTGACCTGCTGATAGGCGATTTCCTCAGGGCGGATGAGGACCTTCACCCCCTTGGCGCACAAGCCCTGGCAGCCGCAGGTTTTGAGGATGACCTTGCCGTCCAAGCCCTTTTCTGCCATGGCCTCTTTAAAGGCCTGGGCCACCTCTTCGCTCCCCATGGGCAGGCAGCCCGGCCCGCTGCACACCAGGACCGTGGGCTGCTTGGGGTCCCGGGCGGCTTTCAGCTTCCGGCGGTACTCGGTCAGATGGTCGATAGATTCGATTTTCGGCATAATCGTTCTCTTTTGAGCAGTCAGCAGGAGGCAGCCAGCGGTCAGCTCTTGGCTGCCAGCAACTGACTGCTAAATGCTGACTGCTATTTTTGGTACAACTTTAAAATCTTGGGCACCTTGTCCACGGTCACCCGGGCGTAGTATTTCTCGCCGATCATCATTACCGGGGCCTGGGCGCACGACCCGAGGCAGCCCACCGTCTCCAGGGAGAAGGCCCCGTCCTTGGTGGTGTAGCCCACGTCGCAGCCCAGGCGGCTGGACAGGGAATCCACCAGGCGCTGGCCCCCCCGCAGATGGCAGGTAGTCCCCAGGCAGACCTTGAGCTGATGGTCGCCCTTGGGCACCAGGCTGAACATGGTGTAAAAGGTGGCCACGCTGAAAATCTGGGTCAGGGGCACGTTGAGCCGGGTGGCCACCACCTTGAGCTCATCTTTGGGTAGATAATTATAACTGTCCTGCATGTCCTGGAGCACCGGAATCAGGTCGGCACTCTCCCCTTCATACTTGGACAGGATCTGTTCCAGGCGTTCGGCATCCATTATGCACTTTCCTCCGCCGGGGCCTCTTCGGGCAGGAATGGGAACTCAGGGACGGGCGCGCCGCACTTGGCCAACAAGTCCTTGTAGCGCTCGACAACGCGCTTTTGTATATAGTCCAC
>JBAQHL010000721.1:0-1623 GCA_049288295.1 Desulfobaccales bacterium | reverse complement strand
CCCCTTCCTCCAGGGTCCTGAAAAAATCATCCCCATTTACCTGCCGATACACCCGGCCCAGGTCATAGACCACCACGGTTTGAGCCAGGGTGTTCACATCCTCAGGGTCATGGGTAATCAGGATCACCGGAATCCGGAACCGGGCCTGCACCTCCAGCAGAACCCGGCGCATGGCCGCCCGGAGGAAGCCGTCCAGCGCGGCGAAAGGTTCGTCCAAGAGAAGGATCTGGGGCTGAAGAATCAACGCCCGGGCCAGGGCCACCCGCTGGCGCTGCCCCCCGGAAATTTCCCCAGGAAAAGCGTCTTTTAGTTCCCGGAGTTCAAACACTGCCAGCAATTCCTCCACCCGCCGCCAATCCTTACGGCTGAGGCGTTTTGACCAGCCCTGCCTGAGCCCAAAGCCGATATTTTCTCCCACGGGCAGGTGGGGAAAAAGGCCGTAATCCTGAGGGACATAGCCCACCCGGCGGCGGCGAGGGGGCAGGTTGACCCCCTCGTCGCGGTCGAAGAATACCTGCCCGGCCACCTCGATGCGGCCGCGGTCCGGCTGGAGCAGTCCCGCCAAGCTTTTCAGCGTCAGGCTCTTGCCGGAACCGGAAGGTCCGAAAAGCACCGTGATATCCTGATCCGAGGCAAAGGCCACGTCCAGGGTGAAGGCCCTGTCCCCGTTCTGCAGGCTTTTCCGAACCTCGACCACGAGTTGCATGGCGTAGCATCTCCCCCTTTAAGGAGCCCCGAAGCCGTACCGGGCTAAAATCGCCTGTCCCTCGGGAGACAGAACGTAGTCCAGCCAGTTTTGGGCCGCGGCCTGCCGCTTGCTGGCGGCCACGATGGCCATGGGGTACAGGATGGGACGATGTTCTTTGATCTCCTGGACTACTTTGACCTTGTCAGGGACCACGGCCGCGTCGGTGGCAAAGACAAAAGCAGCCTCCACTTCGCCCCGGGCCGCGTAATCCAGCACCTGCCGCACCGATTCCCCGAAAATGAACTTGCTGGAGAGCGTCTCCCAGAGACCCAACTTCTGCAAGGCCTCCTGGGTATAGCGCCCCGCCGGCACATGTTCCGGGTTGCCCAGGGCGATGCGCTTGATGCTGGGTTGGGCCAGGGCCTTGATGTCCGCCAGCGCCTCCTTGGCGCCGCCGGGCACAATCAGGACCAGGCGGTTGCTGACAAAATTCTTCCGGGAAGCCGGCACGATGAGGTTCTTTTCCTGGGCCTGCTCCATGGTTTTCTGGTCAGCCGAGGCGAAGACATCCACCGGCGCGCCCTTCTCGATCTGCTGCAACAGGGTCCCCGAGGCGGCGAAGTTGAATACCATTTTCACCTGGGGGTGTTTTTGTTCATACAGTTTGCCCATTTCCTGAAAGGCATTGGTAAGGCTGGCCGCGGCGGAGACGGTGAGTTCCGTAGTATCCTGGGATGCGGCCAGCCCGGTCCCCATGAACACCGCCAGGAATAAGGCCAAGGTTTTCTTAATGAAGAAGCTCATAGTTTTCTCCTTTTAACGCAGAATTTTTGGACCCAACAATTTCCCCGCGGCCAACAGGATTGTCAGGCAGACGACGGAGGTCAGCACCACCAAAAACGCGGCCAGGCGGTCGTTTCCCGTTTGCACCGCGG
>JBAQHL010000720.1:0-1924 GCA_049288295.1 Desulfobaccales bacterium | reverse complement strand
GGTGACCGTCCAAGCGGACGTGGTTCAGGCCCATCCAGCGTTTGAACAAAGCCGACCTCGAGTCATGAAAATCCACCACCGCGATGGCGCCCCCTGGGGCCAAATCCCGGCTGGCCGCGCTCAAGGCCTGCTCCCAACCCGGGTTGAACATGGACAGGGCATAGGAAAAAACCACCAGGTCAAAAAAAGGCTCGGCCTCCACCGGCCGGTCATAGGCCGCCTGGATCAGGGAGAGACGTGGAGCCAGGCCCGCCAGCTTTTTTTGGGCCACCGCCAGCATATCCCCGGACAGATCCAGGCCCCACAGCCTAGCCTGGGGAAAGCGTCTCCCCAGGTGCACAAGGTTTTTCCCCGTGCCGCAACCCACTTCCAGGATGCGGGTGGGATGGCGGGACATTGCCACCTGCCGTATCAAGGCCTCCCGCCCCAGAAGAAAACTCCAGCGGGTCAGGTCATAGATCCCGGCATGCACCCGGTAATAGCGCTCGATGGACCGGCGCTGCTTCTGCTGGACGGCAAGATCTGCTGGCAGGCTCATTGTACTTCCGCCAGGTGCAGGCTCCCGTAGGTGCCCACCCGGTCACGTTCATGCAAGGGCAACGTGAGCTCAGGGAAGAACCGCAGCCTGGAGGTCACCATCTCCGGCAAAAACCCCAGATCATAGCCCGCCGACCGGAGCAGGATTTTGGCCCCCGGCGCGCTGTTTCTAAAAATCTCCTCCCACTCCTCCAGGAGAAGCGCATTGTCATGCCAGGCCAGCCAGTCCTGGTGATCCAGCAGGATGAAGTGGCTGTATTTTCCAGGTTTTTCCTGGAGGAACTGGGTGATGGTGCCGTTATGGACCGTAACCCGGTTGATGCGGTCTCGCAAGGTCTGAAAGTTTTCGGCCCCAAGGTACTCGGGGCAACAATCCGGGGTATAGGAACCCGTCAGATAAACCCGCCAGAAATAGTTGTCCTGGAAAGGCACGGTGGTGAAAACCCGCTTGAATCTCTCCTTGAGATAATCCACCAACCCTCCCGGGTAATGATCCTCAATAAGCCTGATCTGGGGGGTGGGAACGCCGACGAAAGCCATGGCCGCGGGCTGGCGCAACAGCCAACTGAGACCTTTCCGGAAAATGTGCGGCTCTATCTGGTGATAAAGCTCAGTTTGCTCGTTGAGGCTGCCGGCCTTAAGAAGGGCCTGAATGGAATGGCCGTTGCGCTTCATCACCACCAGGATCGTATGGAAAAGCCAGGCAAAATCCCCGGTCGCCCCCCGCCAATAGAAGGATTTGCGAATTCCCCCGGCCCTGAAGTAATCGATTTTGTCATCCCAGTATTGCTGCGCCCAGTCCGGCATCGCCTTTCGCACCCCGGCGTAAATTTCCCGGTAGGCGGGGGCCCCGCCGTTCCCGAACATGGCAAATAAGGAATCAAAATCCCCATGCTGGATTAACGCCATCTTCAGGAAAAGCAGGGCATTTTGCCTGAAGTTGACATCCACGGCATGGATGGTGTGGGGGCCGTCCAGGAGGTAATCCAGGACATTGCAGCCGGCGCTGGTGATGACCACCACCCGGCTGTCCGGGCCCAGCCCCAGAAGGTGGCGGTCGATGCGGGGATCCTCCCAGCAGGTGTTGTAAATCAGGCGATGGCCATGCACGAGGCCAAAAAATTTTCTATAGAGCCCTGTCAACATTTCGGCTTTCCTCACCAAGTTTAAAAATTGCAAGTATATAGCAAATATTTATAAATATCCGGTTAGATTTGCGTGTTAAAATCCCCCCCGGCCCCAATAGTGTGTCCGGCAGGCTTTTTGCGAGTATCATTTAATCGGAGAAAGGAAAAATGTAGATGCGAGGCTCAAGCCTCGCGCCTGCGCAGGCGAGACGCCTGTGCCACCATAGTCCCCTTTCAAATTGAGGACATCAGGCAAAGAT
>JBAQHL010000719.1:0-1552 GCA_049288295.1 Desulfobaccales bacterium | reverse complement strand
CATTTTATGCAGAAGGAGATTTTCGAGCAGCCCCGGGCCCTCATCGATACCTTCCGGAGCCGCATCGCCCAGGAAGAAGGGGAGGTGTTCCTGGAAGAGGTCCCGTTTTCCCAGGAGGATTTGAAGGCCCTCCGTAAAATCTTTATCGTGGCCTGCGGCACCTCTTACCATGCCGCCATGGTGGGCAAACACCTGATTGAGAGCATTTGCCGCCTGCCGGTGGAGGTGGAACTGGGCTCGGAGTTTCGCTACCGGGACCCCATCATCGACGCTCACACCCTCCTGATTCCCATTTCCCAATCCGGTGAAACCGCGGATACCCGGGCGGGCCTCACCGCAGGCAAGGAAAAAGGCGTTAAAAGTCTGGCTATCGTCAATGCGGTGGGCTCCAGCATCGCCCGGGAGGCGGACTGCGTCTTTTACACCCACGCCGGCCCGGAAATCGGGGTGGCGTCCACCAAGGCCTTTACCACTCAACTCGTGGCCCTGTATCTCATTGCCCTTTTTTTGGGGCAAAGCCGGGGGAAACTCAACCGGGTACAGGTTCGCCAGCATCTTGCCCAACTTCTGCGCCTGCCCACCTGGGTCCAGGAGACCCTGGACCTGGATGTCAAAATTCGGGAAATCGCCCAAACCTACATGAATGCCCAGAATTTTCTCTACCTTGGACGGGGCCTCCATTACCCCATCGCCCTGGAAGGGGCGCTGAAGCTCAAGGAAATCTCTTACATTCACGCCGAAGGCTATGCCGCGGGTGAGATGAAGCACGGTCCCATCGCCCTCATCGATCAGACCATGCCGGTAGTGGTTTTGGCCACCCGCAGTCCGGTCCTGGAAAAGATTCAGGGCAACCTGGAAGAGGTGGCGGCCCGGGGCGGCCGCCTCATCGCCCTCACCGAAGCGGACAACTACCAGGTCATGGAACGGGTGGAAAGCACCATTCCCATTCCGAGCGTACCCCTTGAGCTATCCCCCATCGTGCTCTCCGCCCCCTTGCAGTTATTGGCGTACCATATTGCCGACCTGCGGGGCACCGACGTGGACCAGCCCCGCAACCTGGCGAAAAGCGTCACCGTGGAATGAGTGGGCGGGACCGGAATCATTGCCTTTGAAGATATCCGCCCACCCCTTTTCCTGGGAAAAAGCTGCGGGGAAAGATTGTTGGGGCTTCCTGAAATTGATAGACTCCAGGGGACTCCCACTCCAAGCCGGTGAGGTGCGCCATGGACGAAAGACCCAAGGGTTCTGATAAGTTCCACCGTGAACTCGAGGACTTGAAAGAGCAGCTCCTCAAGCTGGCCCTCATGGCGGAGGCAGCCCTGGACCAAAGCCTCAAAGCCCTTATGACCCGGGATTCCAACCTGGCCAGGGAGGTCATCCAGGGGGATAAGGCCATTAACGACCTGGAGGAGGAACTTGACGCCGGCTGTGTAAAAATCATTGCCCTTTATCAGCCGGTGGCCGTTGACCTCCGCCAGATAATGGCCATCGACCACCTCATCGTGGAGCTGGAACGCCTGGGGGACCTGGCGGTGAACGTCGCGGAAGAGGT
>JBAQHL010000718.1:0-1663 GCA_049288295.1 Desulfobaccales bacterium | reverse complement strand
GGAAAGTGTTGTTCGGAGTCACAGATCCATGGGCGCTCACGTGGCAGAGAGGGGAAGGGCAGCGCAAAATCCCCGGATTAGCCTGTTTCTCATCCTTTTCATCTGGCTGCCGTTTTTAGGAGGTTTTCTCGGCTGCGTACCGTTAACGTATAAGTCGGTGGCAAAGCCGCAATCGCCTGTTCCGCAGCAGCAGGATTACCAGCAACAGCAAATCCTTCTGCAGTCCACCCAAAGTTCATTAAACAATTACCAGGATTACAAGATTGGACCGGAAGATGTTCTGGTGGTTGAGGTTTACGGCCAGGAGGCTCTGAAACGCGAGGTGCGGGTAAACGGCAAAGGGCAAATCAGTATGCCGCTGGTGGGAGTCGTCAAGGTGAGCGGCATGAGCACCAGGGAAGCTGAGGCCCGTTTGCGGGAATTATATGGCTCTGAATTTTTGAAAAACCCTCAGATCTCCCTGGAGGTCAAAGAGTTTCACCATCAGCGGGTGGCGGTCACCGGCGCGGTGGACAAGCCGGGATTCTTTGAAATCATCGGGCCCCGCACCCTCCTGGAGGTGCTGTCGTTGGCAGGGGGGTTCTCGAGTAAGCCCAAGGCAGAAGCGGGAGATGTCATTCATGTTATCCGCCAAAGGAGCGCCGCCGACGTGGCCCAGACCATAAAACGGACGGGCTATCTCAGGTCCTTTGACCCACAAACCAAGACCACGGTGATCGATATGAAAAGGCTGTTCAGCGGCGAATTCCCAGCGTTAAACCTGATGGTGGAAAATGGCGATGTGGTGCATGTGCCCTTTGCCGGCAACGCTTATGTGCTGGGGGGGGTCAGGAAGCCGGGAAATGTTACGGTGAGAGAGAACCTGACCTTGTCACAGGCCGTGGCCCTGGCAGGGGGTGTCGATCCTCTCCTGGGAACAAACAAAATTACCATTATGCGCTTTGATAAAGAAGGCAGGCCCCAGAGAATTGAAGCCGATCTGAAGAAAATTCAAGATGGCAGAGATTCCGACATTCTGGTGCATGATAATGACGCCGTCGTAGTGTTTGAGGGTGAAGCGAAAAAGAAACTTTGGGTCCTGCGCCAACTTGTGCCCATTCCCAGCGGGGGCTATGCGATACCCACTCAATAATTTTCTGCCAGAAATCAAATCGGAGAGATAACGATGTCAAATCAAATTCAAAATACATTTCCGGTGTCCTCGGGTTCTCCTTCCGGCCCCTCTCTTCCTAGTACCCCGACCCCGGATTTCTACTACGAATTAGAAAAGGGCCACACCATACGTGAATATATCGATATCCTCCTCAGACGCAAGTGGTGGGTTATTGCTCCTTTGTTCACCATAATCCTGTTGGCGGCCCTTTACAATATATTTAGCACCCCCATTTTCCGGGCAACAACGACCTTGGAATTAACTGCTGATAATCCAGGCACCAACGTGAGCGCCGAGGGCAGATCCATGGGATTAAGCTGGTTTTACGCCCAGAAATTTCAAGAAACCCAATACAAGATTTTGAAGAGTCGCTCCCTCGCTCTTCGGGTTATCCAAGCCCTGAATCTGGAAGAATATCCGCAATATGCAACCATAAAGAAGAATGCCCAGGATAAAAGTGACGCCGAGGTTGAAGATATGCTGGCCAAGGTTTTTCTGGGAGGATTAACC
>JBAQHL010000717.1:0-5729 GCA_049288295.1 Desulfobaccales bacterium | reverse complement strand
CATTTTCCGCCATTTTCACAAGGCAAGACGGCTGCGGCAGTTTTCGGTTTTTGGTTAGAGGTTTACGAGCTATGGAGCCAGAACTCCCGGCTGGCCGTGAGAAAGGCCTGGAGCTCGGGTTGCCAGGAGCCCTCCAGCTCCGAAACAGGGCGGCCCGCGTCAAGGCCCTCCCGGATGGCGGCGTCCCCGGTCAACAAGTCAATGGGCAGGCGCTCGGTTTCATATTCATAGGGAGGCTGACGCCAGGCGAACTGATGGGGATAGAGACGGCGAATGACCGACAGCAAGGTTAAGGTGGTGTAATAGGGTTTGAATGCCCGGGGGTCGGTGACGTGAAGCTGAAAACCGTGGCAGAGTTCCCCGGCCCACTTGTGGAAGGTGGGCTCAAAGCCCACTTCCCGGAGGATTACCCCCGGCAGGGGGCTTTCCTGCAACTCCCGGCGGAGGCGGCGGGGTTCCAGGAAGGGCGCGCCGAACACCTCGAAGGGTCGGGTGGTGCCCCGGCCCTCGGAGAGGTTGGTGCCCTCTAAAAGGACCTGGCCGGGATAGACCATGGCCCCCTCCAGGGTGGGGAGATTAGGGGAAGGCATCACCCAGGGCAGGCCGGTGGCGTCGAAATAGTCCCCCCGGCGCCAGCCCTGGGCCGGGATCACTTCGAGGTCGCAGCCCAGGTTTTGCGTGACATTGTAATAGCGGGCCAGCTCCCCCAGGGTGAAACCGTGGCGCATGGGCAAAGGATATGGCCCCACCAGGGAGGCCCACTCCGGCCGCAGCACATTACCCTCCACCTGGAGGCCGCCGATGGGGTTGGGGCGGTCCAGCACCAACACCTTCACCCCCGCCCGGGCGGCAGCCGCCATAACCCGGGCCAGGGTAGCCCCATAGGTGTATACCCGGGTGCCCACGTCCTGCAGGTCCACCAGTAAAACGTCAATGCCCTGCAGGGCCTCCTGGTGCGGGTCCAGACGGGGGCCGTACAGACTGACCACGGGTATCCCGAGCAAGGGGTCCTCAAAATCCGGGGAGGACACCATGTTGTCCTGCTTTTCTCCCTTAAGGCCATGCTGCGGGGAAAAAAGCACCCGGAGTCGGCCGGGGAAGCGCCGGGCCATTAATTCTGGGGCGGGCCGCAAGCCCTGGTCCACGCTGGCGGGATGGCACAGGAGCCCCAGGCGGGCGCCGGCTGCCCAGGCCGGCGGGGCCTGCAAAAAAAACTCCAATCCCGAAATAACGTTGCCCATAAAATCCTCAAACCAAAAGGGAGGGCCAGGTGAACTCCCCTCCCTCCCTTGCCATCATCATCAAGATACCGTGGTCACCCCTTAAAACTCGGCCTCCTCCCGCTTTTTCACCGGGCGCAGCATGAGGACCACGTCGTGGGTGACGCCGTCTTTCCGGATAAAGTAGTCCTCCAGGGTGGCCCGAATCTCGAAACCTTTGCTGCGAAAGGCCTTGACCACTTTTTTGTGGTCGGCGATGATTTCGGCCCTGAGCCAGTGAAGGCCCTCCTTATTGGACAAATTAATGAGTTCCTCCAGCATCAACGAGCCCAGGCCCAGGTTGCGGAAAGCCCGGGACACAAAAATCCGCACCTCGGCTATATGCTTGGCCGCATGCTTGCCCCGGTGCAGAGTGGCGTCGGCAATGAGCCGGTT
This sequence comes from Desulfobaccales bacterium, assembly GCA_049288295.1. Lineage (GTDB taxonomy): Bacteria > Desulfobacterota > Desulfobaccia > Desulfobaccales > 0-14-0-80-60-11 > JBGSLA01. The sequence continues at coordinate 4,074 of JBAQHL010000717.1, read as the reverse complement.
GCCTTCCAGGTTGACGGCCACCAGGGGCAAAACTTGCTGATAATTCAAGCGCTCCACCCAGGAACCCACCAGTTTGCTGTCTTTGACATCTTGCTTCAGGAACCGCAGATCTTCCTCGGGAGCCTCCTGGAAAAGGCTGATCAAATCATCCTGGTCTTGTTCATTGAGAAAGCGGAACATCACCCGCTTGCCGTTCTGCAAAGTGACGAACTTGCGATAAGCCACATAGTTGAACATGACGCTCCCCTGAATTGAAACACTTATTAGAATCATAGCGCCTATGCCGGATTTGTCAAGGAGCGCTAAGAGCCTGGCGGGTTGGTTCCGAGAAGTTCCAAGATATCCTCCTAAATTAGCCATCTCATTGATTTTATTTGATATAAAAATTTCTTATTCAACCTCATGGAAATTTAACGGCTTACCAATTTTTGTAACCCCTTTTACCGGTCCCCTGTAAAAAAACGAAAAAATGGGAGCAAACGCGAGATTGACAGACGGACCGGGGCAAGGGGTAGGTCCACCGAAGTACAGGCAAAATCTAAGTTTTATGCTGTCAGGAATTCCCTTACTCCATTCGCTGAGGTCAAGCTTGAGGTTTAACGGCGCTTACCTCAATTTGTATCCCTGTGGGTGCTAATCTCTATTTCGAGATATCGACATTGACTATCCAGGGACATGGTAACTAATATACACATCAACACAGGGGGGTATATGGAGGGAATTTGGGAAATCGTCAAATCGGGTCTGAAGGAGCGCATCTCCCCGTCAGGTTATTCTTTATGGATTGAACCGTTGGGAGTGGACCGGGGACCCGGGGGTGAGCTTCAGCTCATTTGCCCCAATCCTTTCGCCCTCCGCTGGGTCATGTCCCATTATCTGCCTCACATCCATGAGGTGCTGATCCGGGCCGGCCAGCCCTTGCCGGTAAAGCTGCTGGCGGCTCCGGCCAGGCCCCGGCCCCTGCCCCTGGCGCCGGCACCCGTCGCCGGGCAACTTCACCTGCCCTTTGCCGGCCAGGGGCGCAACCAGGGACGCAGCCTCAATCGAGAATTCACCTTCGGCAATTTCGTGGTGGGGGGCTCCAATCGGCTGGCCTTTCGGGCCGCCGAGGCCCTGGCCAGCGCGGACACTTTTTTCAGCGGCATCCTGTTCCTCACGGCCAATCCCGGGTTAGGGAAAAGCCATCTCGCCCAGGCAGTGGGGAACTGCCTCCTGGCCGCCGCGCCCCAGGCCTCCGTCCTCTATGTGACCGCCGAGGATTTTACCAATGACATGGTCAAGGCCATAAAGGGGGATCAGATGACCCGTTTTAAGGAGCGCTACCGGGGAGAGTGCGAAGTGCTCCTCATGGAGGAGGTGCAATTTTTCAGCGGCAAGGAGAAAATCCAGGCTGAGCTGTGCTACACCCTGGACACCCTGCTGGATCGCCGGAAAAAGCTGGTACTTACCAGTTGTTACCTTCCCGGTGAGATCAGCCAACTTACCCAGGAGTTGCGCTCCCGGTTCACCGGCGGCCTCATCACTCCCATCGCCCCCCCGGACTTCTCCACCCGGGTGGGTATCTTAATTAAAAAGGCGAAAGATCGGGGAGTGAAAGTCCCCTCCCAGGTGATGGAGCACCTGGCGGAACACATCAGCGGTGACGTGCGCCGCCTGGAGAGCGCCCTGGATTGCCTGATGGCCCGCTCTACCCTCCTGGGAGAGCCGGTAAGCATGCGTCTGGCCCAGGAGGTCCTCCATGATTTGAAAGCCGTGGCTCCCCGCCTCGGTGTCAGCCAGATCCAGAAAATTGTCTGCGATTATTACCAGATAAACTTGAGGGAGTTATTGGGGCGAGGCCGGCAGAAAAAGCTGGTGCGGGCCCGTCAGGTTGGCCTCTATTTTGCCCGCCTATACACCATGAAGACCGTAGTGGAGTTGGGACGTCTTTTCCAGCGGAGCCACGCCTCCGTGGTCCACGCCCTCCAGATCCTGGAGCGGGACCGGCAGGTGCAGCCCCGCCTTGAACAAGAGGTAAAATTTTTAGAGGAAAAGATGGCTCAGGCCAAGGTCAGGATGGATTCCCGGTCAGATACCAGTCCTCGCATCGATGCTTGATAACCCGGCCCTCCACGATAAAGACAATATCCTCAGCGATATTGGTGGCCAGGTCGGCGATACGCTCCAGGTTGCGCATCACGATAATAAAGTGATGCAGACGCATGACCCAGCGGGCCTCGGTAATCATCGCGTCCAGAATTTTCTGGGTGTACTCGTCGTCCAGGAGGTCCACTTCCGTGTCCCTCTGGCACACCTGGATGGCAAGTTTGGGGTCCTGTTGCACAAAGGCGTCAATACTGGTGCGCACCATGCCCAGGGCCATGTCGGCCAGCGTCTTGATGTCGATGGGCAGGTCCACGGGGGGGGCGTTGTTGAGTTCCAAAGCCCGTTCGGCGATATTCACCCCCTGGTCGCCGATGCGTTCCAGCGTAGTGGCGATGCGCATGGTGGCAATGATGAGGCGCAGGTCCGTGGCCACCGGTTGCCGAAGGGCCAGGAGGTTAAAGGCCTGTTCTTCAATCTCCAACTCCATGTTGTTCAATTGGATGTCATCGGTAATGACATCCCGAGCCAGGTCGGAGTTGCGATTGGTGACGGACAGCACGCTTTTCTGCACCGCCTCTTCCGCCTTGGTGGCCATGATGAGGAGTTTTTGCTTGAGACCGTCTAATTCCTGATCAAATTGCCTGGGCATGGTTGCGGGCGCCACAAACCTATCTCCCCAGAAGAAATATTTTTCGATACTATAGTATCTTAACTCGGCGGGTTTTTAAATAACTTTAACCAATATTGCATCCAAATTCCATGAAAGCAACACACAACTCTGGGCTCATAGCGATTAAACAAACCAAGGCTCATTACTCTTCGAGGTCTCTCCCGTGAAAGTGGCTGTTATAGGCCCCGGAGCCCTGGGTTGTCTGTTGGCCGTAAAATTCGCCTTAGCCGGCGAAGAGGTGGCGCTGGTGGATTACCGGCCTGAGCGGGTCGAGCTTCTGGCCCATCAGGGGCTTCTCCTGAAAACGCCGGCGGGCATGAGCACCGCTGTAAAAATCCCTGTCGGCCTGCCCGAAGCAGTGGGTCCCGTGGAACTGGCTATCCTTACCGTCAAGGCCCATCAAACCGCGGCCGCAGTGCAGGGTTTGCCGGTGCTCCTGGGTAAGACCGGAATAGCCATTACCTTGCAAAACGGCCTGGGCAATCTGGAGGAAATGGCCCGGGCGGTGGGACCGGCCCGTCTGTTGGGGGGAGCCAGTATTTTGGGGGCCACCAAACTGGGGGAGGGTGAAGTGTTCCTGGCCGGGCTGGGCGTCACCTATGTGGGCCCGCCGGCCGGTTCCCAGGTTGGTCCTGATCAGGTGGAAGCCGTGGCGGCCCTTTTCCGGCGGGCCGGCCTGCCTTGTGAGGTGCGAGGCGACATCGAGGCCGCGCTTTGGGAAAAACTCCTGGTGAACGTGGGTATTAATCCCCTTACCGCCCTCCTGGGGGTAAAAAATGGCGACCTGCTGACCCTGCCCCCGGCTTGGGAACTGGCCGTGGCCGCCGCCAGCGAAGCTAAGGCCGTAGCCCGGGCCTCCGGTATTAATCTGACCGTCGACCCCGAAACGCGCCTCAAGGAAGTCTGCACCGCCACGGCAAAAAACCGCTCTTCCATGCTCCAGGACGTGGCGGCCGGCCGCCGCACGGAAATTGAAGCCGTAAACGCCCAAGTCGCCTCCCGGGGTGAGAGTCACGACCTCGCCACCCCGGTAAATCAGTGTCTCACCCAACTCATCCGGGCCCTGGAAATGGCTAATACCAAGGTGCGTTCAAACGAATAATATTAATAACCTCCTGACCTGTCAGCACAAATCACCCTAAATCCCCCGTTAGAAAAGGGGGACTTGGGCTGGCTGATTTATTGAATTCCCCTTTTTTAAAGGAGGGTAGGGGGGATTTGTTATAGGGTCTGCCACAAATTCTTTCCTTAAATTCCCTCTCCACCCAACGGGGGGAGAGGGAACAAGAGGATGAAACTATTGGCAAGGGCTATAAGAC